>JBJTRR010000891.1:0-1265 GCA_046076185.1 bacterium
TGGTCTGACCGGAAGCGTTCGAACCCCATATGGCAACCGAACCACCACGCTGCTGCCATGCGACAGAGCCGGTGGGAATTTCAGAAACCCCGGTGGGAGTTAAAATTTCATTACCAGATGAATCAGAGTCAATTCTTGCCCAATCCACAGACCCGTTGATGGTGAGCTGGTAATCACCCGTGGCGAGTGCAGCCCGTGGCAGGCCCACCAGCCAGAAAGAATTTCGGTAGGTCTGCGAGTTGATCACACCGATCTTGTATTCGCCGGGGTTGCCGTTCGAAAGGTTGATCGTCGCACCACCGTTGCGGGTGATCGACACATCAAGTGCATTGAAGCTGGCAGGATCAACGACCCATTCAGGATTTTCCTGATTGGTGAAGCTGACGCGGACCCGGTCAACCTGACCAACCGGCAGATAGGCGCCGGAGGCATAGGGCGAGGGCATAAAATAGGAAGTGGTGGTTGTGAGGGCGATACGATCTTCAAGCTGGTTGAGCTGAAGGATGGTGCCGGAACGCCGCTGCCTGGATTTCTGGCTTCGGGCAGAGGATTTCTGGGATGAACGACGTGACCAGATTGGCAGGATACCCTTCATGGAACAAACCTCACCATGACTCTTCGTTAGTGCTGTTTCAGGCCCGGAGAAGACGATGAAAATGCGATGATAGACCGGACGGGATTCGGCCCGAAACCGTTTTTGTGTGTGGACGAATGTGCTGTTGATTCAAGAACCGATGCATGGGGGAGCAGAGTTGAGAATCGCTGAAACCTCGATGCAAGCCAGATGTCATTTCATCAGACCATCATACCATCAGACCACCAGAATCTGACTTAAGACTGAATTTCGAAGACGATGATGATTCGCTTCGAAAGCCATTACCACTTTGAAAATGGTCAGGAATCTGAATACAATCTGTCAGGTAGGGTACATATTGGCAATTAAACTCTGACTCTGCAAGTCTTCTCTTAAATTTTTTGCTAAAAAAACTTTCAACGTTCCATTTTGGCAACATTATCCCCAAATCAGCTGTAAATTACGACAAAAAACGCCAGCGGAAAGAAAACTTAACCATCTGAGTCTTACGCTGAAAGAACGGACTTTTTTGAGTAAATTTCTTTATCTGGCTTAAATCATTCCTTTTTTAACCTGATTAACGTAAGGCACTTACGCTTCGCCGGTTCACGTTCCCGGATTTACGCCAACTGCCTTTTGTGCTGCAAATTGGCAACCTGATGATTATGCCGGTTATGGCGATTTTGAGGAT
>JBJTRR010000892.1:0-9118 GCA_046076185.1 bacterium
TTCAGATAATTAAATTTGGGCAGGAATGGATCGACTGAACCCGGGTGGGGTCAAAATACGATAAAGGATGTGTGTGGACAGCGGAATTTGAGTGTGTCGGGAAGCCAGGATCATGAACCATATTGTCACCGGGCTCTGGTCTGTGTTCGCTTTCAGCCTGATTGTCGTCACGCTGAGCGATGGCTTCTCGTTCATTAATTTGAGCCGGAAGACTGAGCGTCGGAAAAGTGCGGCACGCCTGCTTGAGCGGTTTTACTGGCGAATTCTGCGGTTTTTTTATCTGCGGTCGAAATCGGTTTTTGTGCGAGAAAAGCTGCTGATTTTCTTTACGCCGGTTTTTCTGGGCAGTTTGATGTTCTTTTCACTGGTTGCGCTGATAGTGGGGTTTGCGATATTGTCGTGGTCGGTTGGTGAAGAAGTGCGCGGGGTTGAACATGCAGCCACTTTTCTGGATTATCTTTATCTCAGCGGGGTAACGTTTTTTACGCTTGGCTATGGCGATATTTCGCCTTTGGGGGCGTTTGGGAAAATCTATTCCATTCTGGAAGTTTTTTGCGGCTATTCATTTTTGGGCCTGATGATTGGGTTTACTTCGACATTTAATACGATTTATTTCGACCGCGAGCTGGGTCTGATGCGGATTCACTCGCGAACCGGCTTCAGCTTCAGCGCGGCGGCGGTGGTTTACAGAGCCATACCTGAGCGTGATGTCCATTACACTCATGAATTTTTCAGGGATACGCAGGAGTGGGTGCTGAAGCTGTTTCTCAGCCAGCTTTGCTATCCGATTATGTGCTATCACCGCTCGCCTGCCCGCCGCGGAACGTGGCTCAGTGGCATGGCCATTCTGATGGATCTTGCCGCCCTGACAATGGCATGGGTTGACCTGGATGACCAGCGGGCCGGCAGGAATCTGCTTGTGACCGCCACTGAGGAGCTGAAGCAGTTTTGCATTCTTTTCGACCTGAAGCCGGATTTGAACCGCCCTCACACCCGGATTTCAGAAGAGGAAGCGATGCGGCTGTGGAATGACATCAAGGGGATGGGATTTCCCCTGAAAGAGGTGAAAAACCCCTATGAACAGCTGAGCCATCACCTGAACGATTATTCTGCTTATCTTGATGCCCTGGCTGAATATCTGCTGTTCCGTATCCCAAGCCTTTCTCTGGGCGAGGCTGACCGTGGCGGCGGCATGGCTTATTCGACACTGTTTTAAGTGTTGCACGGTTGGTGCCATGGGTGAATTCAGCAATAAACCATTGAAATGAAGGCGATGTTGCCAAAAAACAACTTTTTGTGAAGGAAATTTTGGAATTTACTCTTGGCAAAGGCTATCGAAAAAACTTATAATTATACAACTCACCACAATTCTGCTGAAGAGTTCCCAAAAATCCGGTATTGGTCAAACCACGATGATGGCAACGATTGAACCTAAACATAGTTTGCAGGAAGCAACATCCCGCGAGCTGAGTGTTCATAAGTGGATTGAGAGCGAGAAGGCCGGGCGGGACCTGGGCGAGAAGGCGATTCATGACTGGGTGAGCCGGCACTGGGACAGATTTTTGCGGCAGCGATGGGTTGAGCACCTGCAGGGGCAGGTCTTCTGGTATGAGCTTGACCATGCCGATTATGGGCTTTTTCAGCGGCGATTTGCGGGCGACGCGCTGGCTGAGCTGATCATCAATCAGTATAAATCAGGCGGGGCCCAAGGCGAAAATCTGGCGATTGTGCAGCGGGCCCGGCTGGAATGCTGGCCGATGGACGACGTATTCCGGATTCTGGAGATTCTCAATATCAATAGCCGCCGGCTTGCCTGCCGCTATGAAGAACGGCTGCACATTGCCAAATCTGTGTGCTGATCACGCCTGATTATTGGTTATTGCCGGATCGATCTTTTCCGCATTATTGTCTGCCTGTGGCTTATCGTTTAGATTATTGAGTTATCAACAACGCTTAGCCACAAGGAAAGCACCGCCATGATCAAAACCCGTCTGATTTGTCAGTTGCTGGCCGTTGTGCTGGCCGGTTATTCGATTGCCAGCGCGCAGCAGGAAAAACCGGGCAATGCCCAGAAAAACGCAGCGAAATCGGCCCTGAGAGCCAAAAAGCCGGTGGTGGTGCTGATTGGCGATTCGATTCGCCAGGGTTATGCGCCGAACACGATCAAGTTTTACAATAATCAGGTGGATTTCCGGAGCCCTGAAGAAAATGGCGGCGATTCAGCCAATGTGTTGAAAAACCTTGATGCCTGGGTGATTTCGGCCCAGCCCGACGTGGTGCACATCAATGCCGGCCTGCACGACCTGAAGCTGGACCGCAAGACCGGCAAGCATCAGGTGGAACTAGCCGATTATAGAGAGAATATGCGGAAAATTCTGGAACGGATCACCAAAGAGACGAAGGCGACGGTGATTCTGGCCCTGACAACGCCCGTGCTTGACGAAAGGCACAAGGCCAACAAGCCTTTTGACCGGCTTGATGCTGATGTGCGTGCCTATAACGACGCGGCCAGGGGCGTGCTGAGGGACTTCGCCGAAGTGAAGGTGAACGACCTTTACACTGTGGCAAAGAATCTTGATCTTGAGAAATCGCTTGTCAAAGATGGTGTGCATTTCACGCCCCAGGCCTATCAGGCACTTGGCCGGCGGGTGGCTGAGGTGATTCGCCTGACAGCACTTTCACAGCCGGTGTTCACGGCGAAACGCACCCCCAGGGCGCCGACGATTGACGGTCGGGCCGACGAAGCCGAATGGGCCGCCGCTGTGCCTATCAAGAGCTTTGGGGCGTTCTGGTCGGGCCAGCTGCCCAAAATGCCGCACGAAGCCCGCATTCTGTGGGACGACGAGGCGATGTATTTCTTCGCCGAACTGCCTGACAAACACCTGAAGGCCTTCGGAACGAAACGCAATGAAACCCTGTGGCTGGGCGACGTTTTTGAGCTGTTTTTCAAGCCATCCAAAACCGGGCCGGCTTATTACGAACTTCAGGCCAACCCGTTGGGCACGATTCTGGAGCTGCCATTCCCCCGGCGCGGTTATTTGTTTGAAGAGCTGGCCGCCAAGCCTCATCAGGGCATGACGGTGGCCGTGCAGGTGGACGGCTCGTTGGAAAAGCCTGGCGAAAACGACAAAAAATGGACGGTGGAAGGCCGCATTCCGTGGACACTTTTTGAGCAGACCGGCGGCAAGCCAAAGCCGGGTGATGTGTGGCAATTTCAGCTCAGCTATTACGACTATGGTCCGAAGGGAACCGAGCCCGAGCTGGGCTCGTGTGCCCCGCTGACGATTCTGAATTATCACCGGTATGAAGATTATGCCGGCCTGCGATTCGAGCCAGGGAAATAAGCCCGTCATGAAAAAACTGTTTTTTGCCGTGGCCGCTGGCGTGATGGCCCTGCCCGTAGCGGCCGACGATGATCTTATCGCTTTTGGGCGAGAGGGTTATGCCCTGAAACGAACGGTGATTGACGCCAACCTGCCAGGCGCCTATCAGGTGGAAATTGCTGATGTCAACGGCGATGGCAAGCCTGATGTGGTGGCATTGGGCGGCGGCACGGTGGCCTGGTATGAGAACCCAAGCTGGCAGAAGCGCATTGTGAGCGACGGCAAAACGACGCCGGGGGTGATTAGCACGGCAACGGCTGACATTGACGGCGACGGCAAGGCCGAAGTGGCTATTGCCTATGAATTTGAGATGAATCAGCCGAAGCGGGGCAAGCTGCTGATGGCCCGGCAAAAGGGTGAAGGCTGGGCCAATGAGCCGATGGGCGACTTCCCGAGTATTCATCGCCTTCGCTGGGCTGATTTTAATGGCGACAAAAAGCCTGATCTGGCAATTGCGCCGATTTTCGGGGCTGGGGCCACGCCGCCGGCTTTTCAGCAGGAAGGGGCCGAGCTGACGGTGCTGTTTTCGGGCCGGGCTGTCCAAAAATCAGCGGTGGCCCGAAGGCTTGTCATGCATGCCATTGGCGTGGTGCCGTGGCAAGGGAACGAGCCCCAAAGCGAAATTTTAAGTGCCAGCAATGAAGGCGTGTGGCGGCACCGGTTTGTTGATAACGCCTGGGTCAGCACGAAATTGCTGGTGGGTGCCTCGGGCGAGCGGCCGAAATCAGGGGCCAGCGAAATTCATCGCGGCAGATTTGCCGACGGGCGGTCGTTTTTTGCCACCGTTGAGCCGTGGCACGGCACTGATGTTGTTTTGGTGCCCGAGCGACAGGCTGGTTCGGCCGACTTCGGGCCGAGATTTCAGCTTGATAACACTATGAGCGACGGCCATGCCCTGTGCGTGGCTGATATTGACGGCGACGGCACCGACGAAGTCTTTGCAGGCTATCGGGGCAAGGGCACCAGCGTGAATGGCTATCGCCTGGTGGGCGGTACCTGGCAGAAATCGGTGATTGACCCGAACATTGCCGCGCAGGATCTGCGATCAGGCGACATCAATGGCGATGGCCTTCGCGATGTTGTCAGCGTCGGCGGTTCCACCAAAAATGTGATGCTTTATCAGGCTGTGAAAAAGTAAAGGCAGGGTAAGCCACTCAGGGCTGACTGGCAGACGGGTTAGTCTTGGCCTGCCAACGTCACGATTGACGGCTCAGGTGGTGTATTGCCCGACGCGATAGTCACTGAGATGCTCGCGAATGTAATCGACCGTCTCGCGCAGGCCCTGTTCCAGCGTATAAGCCGACTTCCAGCCGAAAAGCTCCTGGGCCAAGGCCGTGCCGGCCAGCAGCCTGCCAACCTCGCTTTTTTCGGGCCTGACACGCTGCTCTTCAGTCTCAACTTCAATGGTCACGCCAATAATCCGGCCAATCAGTTCAACCAGTTCGCCAATCGTCAAATCTTCGCCACGGCCAATGTTCACCGTTCGGCCCAGGGCCGCATCACACTGGGCCACGGCCATGAATCCGGCGGCTGTATCCTTCACATAAGTCAGGTCTCGCCTTGGGCTTAACGAGCCAAGTCTGATTTTTGGCCTGACCAGCACCTGGCTGATGACGGTGGGAATAATCGCCCTGGCCGATTGCCTTGGCCCGAAGGTGTTAAACGGGCGCAGAACGGTGACAGGCAACTGAAACGATCGGTAATAGGAAAGGCCCATTGTGTCGGAGCCGATTTTGGTGGCGGCATAAGGCGACTGGCCGACCAGCGGGTGTTTCTCATCAATTGGCACATACTGGGCTGTGCCATAGACTTCCGACGTGCTGGTCAGCACAACGCGCTCAATCGACTGGCTGGCCCGGCAGGCGTCAAGCACATGCGTGGTGCCCAGCACGTTCGTCTGCACGACATCCAGCGGATTTTGATAGGAGTAGGGAATGGCGATGAGGGCACCCAGATGCAGCACCCATTCCTGGCCTGCCACTGCCGCGCGAACGGCTTCAGGGTCTTTCAGATCGCCGCGATGCACTTCAACATGGTCAAGAATTGATTTGGGCAGACGGTCGAGATGGCCGCGGTCGTCGCGACCGTTATACCGCACAAAGGCACGAACCTGGTGCCCGGCCAAAACCATGGCCTCAACCAGATGGCTACCGATAAACCCAGCCGCACCAGTGACTAACGCCTTCTTGCCCATGACCACTCCCTGGCCCTGACCACAACTTCCAGAAAACAGCCGTATCATACCCCTTTCCCAACTTTTCGCAACCTGAATTAAGCCCGCAATCTTTAAGAAATCGGTGCATATTACGCAAAGCTATTATTTTTACTGATCCATAAAAACTACGCAATTTAGTAAAGATAATTATGTAACAATGTCGATAAAAGATGTAAGTGATCAGATTTTTGATCGACAAGAGGGTTGACCACAGGTCCAAGGAGGGCGACGGGTCGGCCAGTCAAATTTGTCAGGAGTGCCCTCCCCATGGCCATACGCTTATTGCTTGCAGCGTCTGTCTTTGCGCTCAGTCTTCCCCTGCCTGACCGACAGTCGCCAAACGATATTTATCAACTGGTAAACAGTGAATTGTCAGAGATTCTCTCAACGGTTCGAAACGAGCCGGTTTTTGAGACTGTTGCCTCTGTTTCAGGCCCGGCGGCCGACAATTCCAAAGAAATAGAGAATGCCGCGCTGGCATTGCCACTGGCCGAAACACCTTCGCCAGTCGCCCTTTTTCCGGCTACTGAAGTTGAACTTTTGAAGCCAGCGGTTGAAGCATCGCAAGTTATTGCAGAAAAGAAGGTTGAGTCGCCTATTGACCTGGCCTTTGATGTGATTCAGGAGCAGTTCGCATCGGAAGCGTCGGCTTTTTCGCTGGCTGAAGCGGACCACCATGTCAGCAGAATTCCTGTGGCTACTGGCAACCATGACCTGCCGCCTGCGCCTGCTGCTGATGACCTGAAAGAGCATCAGGCTGATCTTCATCTGGCAGAAATCAGCAGAACGATTTTGGTTGACGCGCCGGTTGGAGCCTGGGCCGAAGCTGATGCGATAGCCGCCGATTCGCCGGAAACGCTTCTTGGCAACCTGGAAATGACCAAGCCTGAATCGCAGGAAATGACCGAGCTGGAATGGCTGGCCCTGACCCGGCTTGAGCCTGAAGCAACCGATGAACTGGCCTTCGCCACCGAGCCCGCTGCCGAAGAAACCGCCAGACCGGAAACGCCCGAGCTTCGCAAAGCGGTTCGACTAACGCTTGAAGCGATCGCCGCCTGGACAAACCTGGCCGGGCGACAGGTAAAGTAATCGATCTTGACGCAATCGAAAGCAAAAAAGCCATCGACCACTGGGCCGATGGCTTTTGCATTGATTGGTGAGCAAAAATTGGCGATCAGTCGGCGGCAGTGGCCGACTTTTTCGCTTCGGGTGTTTCGCTCTTCTTCCTGGCTTCTTCTTCGGTCATGATCGGCCGGGTGAGAGGCTTGCGGGGGAACCGCTCGTTCATGTTGGCGGCCTGCCAAACCAGCGAGGCCATAATGGTTGAAGCCTGCTTCAGGTCGTCGGCCTGAAGGCGGTCGTAAACGTCCATGTTCGAGTGGTGCGTGCGGGCATCATATTCAATTTCATCCTGAATGAACTGGAAGCCGGGCAGGCCGATTGAATCATAGGAAAGGTGGTCGGTGCCGCCGGTGTTATTGGCGGTGATGGTGTTGGCACCAAGGTCGGCAAAGGGGTGGAGCCATTTGCGGAAGGTGGAACGGGCGGACTCGTTACCCTGAAGATGCACGCCGCGAATTTTGCCCGTGCCGTTATCAAGGTTGAAATAGACCTGGAACTTGTCGTAGGCCGATGTCTTGATAATCGGGGCCGACGGGTTCATCTGGCCGGCAAACATGCCTTCCATGCCCGAACCGGCATTCTGCAGCTTGCCGAACTGCTGGCCGACATAGCCACGCGAGCCAAGCAGGCCCTGTTCTTCGCCGCTCCACAAAGCGACACGAATCGTGCGCCGAGGCTTCAGGCCAAGCTTCTGAATAATGCGCACAGCTTCCATGGCCACCGAGCATCCGGCCGCGTTGTCGGTTGCGCCCGTGCCGCCATGCCAGCTATCGTAGTGGCCGCCCAGCATGACCACTTCGTCCTTCAGGTCGGTGCCCGGAATTTCGGCCACCGTGTTATAGCCCATCAGGTCGTCTTTCTGGAATTCTACGGCAATTTCCACTTCACCCTTCAGCTTCTCGCCGGCCTTCAGCATGGCGGCAAGACGATTGAAGTGCTCAATTGTCACCACAATCTGGGGCACAGTGGCCGGGGCGTTCTTGTCATAGGCGTTTACGCGGGCACCAAAGCCTCGTGGTGCTTCGCCTTCTTTCGGGGCCGGCTGGGGAACGCTGGCCGACATCACGAACAGTGTGCCGCCGTCGCCGGTGAAGGAAGGTTCAATTGTGGCCGCAGCACCTTCTTCCAGCAGAAACTTCAGACGCTGTGAGGGGAACGAAGCCTGCCCGCGAATCTGGTTGATCACGTTTTTGGCCTGTTCAGCCTTGGCCTGATCGCCCTTGGGCTGGTCGCCTCCCCTGCCCTGGCCACCACCTGGGCCACGACCGCCGCCACCCTGGCCACCGCCACGCTTGCCTTTGGGCTGGTCTTTACCGGGTTCGGCTTTAGCGGCATCGCCGGCATTTTTCATGGCCGGGCCACCACGACGCATACCGCCGGCGGCTGGTTCGGGGGCATTGGCCATGGCCAGCAGTTGTTCGGGTTTATATCGCAGGCCTTCCGGCTCAAAATGGGCTTTGACTTCGCGGGCCGAGCCAACGAGAACAATAGCGTTTTTCAGCTTGCCCTTATATTTTTCCAGGCCTTTTTCGTCGGTGGCATCAAGGTGAACAATTTCGCCCTTAACGGCGCCATTGGTGCCGGGCGACCAGGCTTTGGGAATGCCGATGAGCGGAATGCACAGGGGATCGGTGACCTGGGCCGAGAATTTCTTGAGTGTCCAGCCTGTGCCGAAGGGCCCCCAGGGCTCGAGCTTGGCATTCACAAGGCCGTAATCCTTAAGGGTTTTGACGGCCCATTCGTTGGCCCGTTTCATGCCCGGCGAGTTGGTGAGCCGTGGGCCAATGACATCTGTCATATAAAGAGCGGTCTTCATCACTTCCGACCGGTTCAGGCCTTCGTCGCGAATGCGGGCCAGCGGATCATCGGATTTGGCTTCTTCCGTTGATTTTTTGGCTGTGTCTAACTTGCCTTCCGCCTGGGCCTTGGTGGCCGGCGGTTGATGAGCCTGAGTGAGCCCAAGACAGATGAAGGTGAGGGAGAGGCCTGCCGTGAAAGGCAGGATCCTGTAAAGCGACAAACGATTCATGATGATGCACTGACTCCTATGGTGAAGGATAAATGAGGAGAGAAGCGTGTGCGCCGGCTGCGCAATCTGGCATGTAAATTACCACTTCCTGTGAGGAATTTCATCAGTGCCCTTCGTTTTTTCTTGAACCCGGGCTGGCAGCTTCGCCTGACATCAGCGACAGAACGTGGCAAAAAAGCAATGATTCAAACAGTGAATTGGCTGTTTTCAAATGCCTGAGTGATGGCAAGCCGGGAAAGATTGAGCCAGGGATGGGTTGGGGTTGACACCACGGCGATATAATCTTAGATTGGATATTGTTCGGGGCGTAGCGCAGCCTGGCTAGCGCGCTTGCATGGGGTGCAAGAGGCCGGAGGTTCAAATCCTCTC
>JBJTRR010000893.1:0-1123 GCA_046076185.1 bacterium
GATTGAAATAGCAGGCATCCCCCTGTCTGCTTACCCTTGGTGTCCCTTTTTATGACGGGCCGTTCCCCCCAGCGGCCCGTTAATTTATTTGTTATGGAAACAGGGGAAGTGCTTCACCCGGGCAGAGTTGCTGATAGAATATTTGTATGAGTACGATCGAAATTCAGGAAATCGAACGCGATCTCAAGGCTTTTCTGCGACGCATTGAGGCCGGTGAATCGTTGATTGTCGTGCGGGATGATCAGCCTGTCGCGGAAATAAAGCCTGTTATTGCCTCAGCTCGCGAGCCTCGCCCCTATGGGCTTTGCGCAGGTCAGTTCACTGTCCCGGCCGATTTCAATGATCCATTGCCGGAAGAGATTCTGCGGGAATTTGAGGGCCGATGAGACTTTTGCTGGATACCCATATTTTTCTCTGGTATATCAGCGGCGACTCAAACCTTCCTGTTGCTTATCGAGATTTAATTCGCGACTCTGACAACAACGTATTCTTAAGTGTAGTTTCCGTCTGGGAATCGATCATTAAATACAATCTCGGTAAATTGCCTTTAGCATCGCCACCCGCTGATTATTTGATGCAACAACGCGAGTTGCATCAAATTCAGAGTCTTCCTGTCACCGAAGAGGTATTATTTCAACTTGCGAAGCTACCTTTACTGCATCGTGACCCTTTTGATCGTATGATGATTGCTCAGGCTCTTCATCATGGCCTTACGCTGGTAACACTCGACAATGCTATTAAGGCTTATCCAATCCCTTTCATATGATGATTCTACTCAAAATCTGATTTGATACAGGCGAAATATATCAGGTGTTGTTCTGAGGGCCAATCGGCCCTCAAACAAATCCATTAGCGTCAATTCACTCACAATGCCATGTTCAAAACAGAAGCAACGCGGTTTTCAGGGCGAATTTGATTTAATTCACTCCAGTAAGTGTAATGACAAAGATCAGCGTTGAATTTGCAGGTATCGAGCCGATGGGTGTCGAGCCATAACCCTGTGAAGGCGGAATGACGACAATTCGCGATTCACCGACACGCATTCCGTTGACACCAGCTTCAAAGCCGGGAACAAGCTGGCCGGCACCCAGCTTGAAACTCAGGGGGGCCGTGCCATGCGCCA
>JBJTRR010000894.1:0-1157 GCA_046076185.1 bacterium
GCCCCCGGCGAGGTTGAGCTGAAGCAGTTGCGTGAACTTTATGTGCGCGTGGTTGAGTGAAAAAGCAGAGAAATGGGCCGGGGTGGCTGGGCAATGGCTGGCCCCCGGCTTACAATGAAATTGTTTAACGCATTTCCGAGAGACTTTCCTGCCGCCCGACCGGTCCTGCTTGCTGGCGTATTTTGCGAGAGGTTTGCCATGCTCAGACGATGGTCACACGCGATTCTGTTCCATACCCTGATTTGCCTTAGCCTTACGCCGCTTCAGGCCGCCGATTTGTCGAGCGGCAGGCTGAAGCTGGATGAATCGGCTGACAAGTCGCCGGTTTCGCTGGCCCTGATTGATGGCGGCAAGCGGCTGCTGACGGCGAACCAGACGAGCGGATCAGTGAGCCTGGTGGATGTGCCGGCCCGCAAGGTGCTGCACGAAATGGCGACGGGCAACAAGCCGGCGGGCGTGGCTGTGAGCCGCGATGGCAAGACGGCTGTGGTGACTCACTGGTTTGGCTATGACGCGGCGATTTTGACAATTGAGGGCGACAAACTGGCCATAGCAGGCCGGGTGGAAGTGGGCCCCGAGCCGCGTGGCGTGGCGATAAGCCCTGATGGCAAAATGGCTTATATTGCCGTGGGCGTGGCCAATGAAGTGGTGGCCGTGGAAATTGTAGGTCAGAAGGTGACGGGGCGGGTGGCGGTGGGGCTTGAGCCGCGAAGCGTGGCGATTGCCCCTGATGGCAAGACTTTGGTGGTGAGCAACGCCCGGAGCCAGAACATTTCGGTGATTGACCTGGCGACGCTGAAAAAACAGCGAGACCTTGATGTTTCAGGCGATAATCTGCGACAGACGGTGATTTCGGCCGATGGGCAGTATGCCTATCTGGTGAATATGAAAAATCGCGGCTTTGCGACCACAAGAAACAACATTGATATTGGCTGGGTGCTGGGGCAGCGGGTGACCCGTGTGCCGATATCGGCTGGCAGCGATGGAGTTTACGAGACAATATCGCTTGACCCGCAGGGCGATGCGGCAGCGGATGTTTATGGCGTGGGGCTGAGCGGCGACGGGCGATTTCTGGCGGTGTCGTCGTCGGGCACTCACGAGATTTTTCTGTTTCGGCAGGATCAGGAAACATTGCCCTGGCGGCCCAATGGGAGCCG
>JBJTRR010000895.1:0-1811 GCA_046076185.1 bacterium
CTCGGCCCAAATCCACGTCATCCCCCTAGCGATTGATGCCCATACCTATCAGTTTGCGCCTCGGCCGCAAGGTCAAATTTCTCCGGTTCTCAGCGTGATCGGTTCCATGTATTGGCCACCGACCCAATCAGCCGCCAGGCGCATGCTCACCCGCCTCTGGCCCGCCATTCATCAGGCCATCCCATCGGCCCGCCTGCAGATTGTCGGCCGCCAGGCCATGTCGTTTTTTGCAGAATTTCAAGGTCAAAACAACGTTGAAATCCATGAAAACGTGCCCGATATTGAGCCCTATTTTCTTGGCTCAAATGCACTTGTCTATGCCCCTTCCGCCGGCAGCGGGATGAAAGTCAAAGTGCTTGAAGCCATGCTTCAGGGGCTGCCTGTCGTCACGAATCGCAGCGGAATCGAAGGCCTTCGTGTCAAACACGGCCGCGATTGCCTCATTGCCGAAACCGACGATGAATTTATCCGCCTGACGATTGAATTATTAAACAACCCCGCAATGGCCCAGGCAATCGCCAGCCATGCCCGAACAGTGATTGAAGAACAGTGCAGGCCAGAACTTGTATTCAATGAAATGGCAGTTCTTTATCGTGGAATGATATCAACCCGATGAAAAAGCCTGAATCTGAAATCAATACCGATTCAGGCCCATGTCTTGCCTGTCACGCCCCCGGCGGCTGGTAAGCCAGCCAGAGCGAGCGAAAATACGTCAGAACCCGCTCAGGGTCGGTGCTATCCGGTATTTCGGCCAGCGTGAAACCATCGTATTTGATGGCTTTAAGAAGCCTGAAAAGCTCGCGCCAGGGGTATTTTTCATCTGTCAGGTCGTGCAGGTGCACTTCGCTGATCTTGCTGGCCACCATCGCAAAGTTCTTTTGAATCGAACCATCCATACCGACATCCGTCGGATTAGAATTCCAGCAGACATAAACATTCCGGTGGTCGGCATAACGCATAATCTTCGCCACATTTGGCAGCTCGCATGTCACGGCGCCATGCACCTCAAGCCGAATCTGCACACCAAATCCGTCGGCGTCTTCAGCCACTTCCCTCAGCGATTTACCAATCTGTTCCAGCGTTTTTTCCAGGTCAGCGCCCTTCGGCACGCCATTGGGCCGCACCTTCACGCCAGGCGCCCCAATGTCGTGCGCCAGTCGCACATATTCCTTCGTGCCGTCGATGTTTTTGCGAACTACAGCAGGGTCGTCGGCATGATATTCAAAGGCGCTGCCAAGACCGGCTATCTCTACGGGCGAATCTTCAAACCGCTTCTTGATTTTCTCTCGCTCGGCCTTAGATAAATTCACTTCGACCTTGTGTGCATGGCTGGTGCGCAGCTCAACTCCCTCATAATTCAGCTTTTCAAGTGTTTTGAAAATACGATCCAGGTCCCAGTCTTTGGCTATGTTGTAAGTGATCGTCCCCAGGCGGCTCATTGGTTTCTCCCTGTTCAAATTGTCTCAAACTTCCAGAGCAATCAGGTCATTCTGCCAGATCAGCCCGGCCATTTCCAGTTTCATAAATGAAACACAAGACAAGTTTTTATCACTCTGTTTGATGCCACTTAAGCACATGAGCCTTGAAATTCAAAAACAGATTTGTCATAAATGATTTTTAAGAGAAAATTATCCGGCCCTGATTGTTTTACTCTCCTGTCCAAGCGATAGCCCGGTAAAACAAACGCTTTTTGACGACCAACTCTCTAACAGGAACCCTCCGCATGACACCCTTTCGGTTCTCTCTGATTCTGGCCTTTGCTATGGCCAGCCTTTGCAATAACCACGCCAGTGCCCAGGCCCGCAAGGGTG
>JBJTRR010000896.1:0-3206 GCA_046076185.1 bacterium
TTTTTATCAATGACTGAAAATCAGATCGCTAAAGAAATTGTCGATGCTGCTGTAAAAATACACCGAAGTCTTGGGCCCGGATTATTAGAATCCGTATATGAGATTGTTCTTGCTCGAGAATTGGAACGCAGAGGTTTCAAAGTAAATCGAAGAGTGAAAATTCCAATTGAGTTTGAAGGATTAAATTTTGATGAAGGTTTTTGTGCAGACATGATTGTTGAGGGGCTTGTTATAGTTGAACTAAAGTCGGTGGAACAACTTGCGAATGTTCATCACAAGCAACTTTTTACTTACCTGAAACTATCCAAAAAGCGACTTGGTCTTGTTTTAAATTTTGGTTCTGGCCTCATGAAGGACGGCATCAAGCGAATCGCAAACGGAATGCCTGAATATGAATAATTCTCACGCCCGCTTCGCTCAAGACACAAAGACGCAAAGAAACAAGCTCAAAAACATCATTTTAAAATAAGATTCCAGCAATATTTGATTAGAGAAAGTCGTGGCTGTAAATTATCATAAGGGCTGATCAATCAAATAGAGAAGTCTTGTATCAACCAGGTATTTTGCTTCACGTGCCAGCAATACAGCCAAAACATCTCAAGATTTTCGCCGTGTTGGGCATTGTGATGCTTTTGGCATGCGCGTCAGGCTGGCTTGCCTATATCTGGCCTGAAATGACGGCCTTAAACAAAACGGCTGACGAACTCGCCGTGGAATTTGACACAGCCCTTACAGCCAAGCAGTTTCGGCAGGCGGGCATCGTTTTTCGCCAGTTTGAGAAAGTGGCGGCACCTGACGACCCCCGCCGCACCATGAACGAAGCCCGACTCAACCTCGCGTTAAAACGCGACGACCGTGCTGTCGAACTTTTGAATCAAATTCCTGAAACGTCTCAAATGGCACCCATGGCCCGGCGAATCAGTGGCCAGGTCCACCTGCGTGCCGGGCGCATTGTGCCGGCTGAACACGATTTTCTCACAGCGATCAGGCTTGATCCTACAGAAGTCATTGCCCATCGCGAATTGATTTACATCTATGGCCTGCAGCTTCGGCGGATCGAGCTTCGCGAAATATTCCGGAAACTCTCGCGAATCAGCCCGATGCGTTTTCAGAATGTGTTTCACTGGTGTCTGACACGAGGCAACGACTGGGAGCCCCAGGAAGTTATCGATGACATGACGAAATTTCTTGCTGCCGACCCCAACGACAAATGGTCGCGCATTGCCCTTGCCAGAAGCCTGAAGCGGCAGGTGAAGCTGGACGACGCTGAGAAATCGCTAGAGCCCCTGCCCGAATCAGACCCTGATGCTGCGGCACTGAGGGCTCAGATCGCTCTTGACCGAAACGATGCCGACAAGGCCAGGGCCATTCTTTTGGCAACAAAAGCAGAAAATCTTGAACTTTCGATGCTGCAGGCACAGATGGCACTGGCCGAGGGTTCGCTTGATGAGGCGGAGCAACAGTTTCGCATCGCTGCGAAAATCGATCCCGACAACCGCGATGCCATCGTGGGCCTGGCTCGAGTTCTGGCGGCCGCCGGCAAGAAGGATGAAGCGAAACTTTATCAGGAGCGCTCAACCAATCTCGACAGGCTGGCAACACTGGTGCAGGAAGCGGCTCGCCCGGGTGCCGAGCGGGTAACCGACTTGCCCAAACGCCTTGCCCTGGCGTGTGAAGCGGTCGGGCATCTTCCCGAAGCACGGGCCTGGTGGGGAGTGATGGCCGATTCCAACCCGCTTGACAGCGAAGCCCAGCAGGCCATCTTCCGCATTGATCAGGCCCTGGCCGGTAAAAAGCCTTGACTTTCCGCTGCCATCCGTTCAGGATTAATCTTCATTATGGCATCAGGGCCTGATAAAATTGGCCCTGACCGCACAGACCGGAATCACCCCCTTCCTTGCCCGGCTTTTGAACCTCATCTTCATGAGGATTCTGCGACTTTGAGGATATCTGCTGATGAGAACCCCCGTTCGCAGCCTCTTTGCAACCCTCCCCATGCTGGCGATGCTGGTTCTGGCTGATTCTGGCCAGATTTCAGCCCAGACCCAGCGAAAAAACGCCGACAACCCGCGAAGAAAGCAGCAGGAACCGGCCAGGAAGCTTTCGAGAGAGGAAGAACTGCGGCAGGAACGTATGCGCATGAGGGGCCCTGGGGCCGTCAGTTACAACGCCACAGGCAAGGCGATTCGCGCTGAAAATGGTGATCTTTTTCTGCTTTCAAAAGATGGTGAAAAAAAACAACTGACATCAACACCAGGCGCTGAAATCGCACCGCAACTTACAGCCGATTCGAAATTTGTTGCCTATGTTCGTGAACATGCCCTTTACGGCATGACGGTTGACGACATGAAGGAGACCAGGCTTTCACCCGCCCCGGCCGAAGGTTTGGGCTATGGTGAAGCGGAATTCGTTGCCCAGGAAGAGATGGACAGGTTTGATGGTTTCTGGATTTCGCCCGATGGCTCGATGATCGTTTATCAGGAAACCGACGAACGTCATATCCCTGTCTATCCGATCGTTCATCAGGGCGATACCGAATGGAATGTCGAAACGCATAGATACCCCTTCCCTGGCAAGGCAAATGCCAATGTTCGTCTGGGCATTGTCAAATCGGCAGGTGGCGAAACAAAGTGGCTGACGCTTCTGCCCGGCGAGGGCGAGCAATACCTGGCAAGAGTTCACTGGGAAACGCCGGGTTCGTTTTTGGTCGAGCTGCTTTCACGCGATCATAAAAAGCTGAAAATGCTTCGGGTTGACCCCGAAAATGGCAATGCGGCAGTGGTTTTAAGTGAATCAGCCAAAGACTTCATCAACCTGCACGAAGAATTTCGTATTGCAGACGAGAA
This sequence comes from bacterium, assembly GCA_046076185.1. Classification (GTDB taxonomy): domain Bacteria; phylum Planctomycetota; class Planctomycetia; order Isosphaerales; family Isosphaeraceae; genus QWQI01. Next base: position 2,847 of record JBJTRR010000896.1, read on the forward strand.
AACCGGCGATTTCATCTGGGCGACCGAAGAATCAGGCTTCCAGCACCTGCAACTGCGAAGCCGTGAAGGCCGCCTGATCCGCCAGCTTTCCAAAGGCCCCGGCGCTGTTGACAAAATTGTCAAATTCCTGCCTGAAAAGCGTGAACTCTGGTATAGCGGCTGGGACACATCGCCTCTGGAAAGCCACCTCTTCCGAGTTTCTCTTGATGGTGGAGACCCTGTCAGGCTGACAACCGAGCCCGGAATGCATTCAACCACCGTCGCCGACGATGGTTCGTCATTCACCGATCGATTTTCCAGCTTCAGCTTTGCCTCGCAGTCCATCAAAAAAGATCGCGACGGCAAGCCGCTGGAAGAACC
>JBJTRR010000897.1:0-4284 GCA_046076185.1 bacterium
GAAGGAAAACCAAAAAAGGGTAGGGGAGTGAAGGTTCGAAAAGACCAAAGCACACCCGAAAAATTCAAAACTTCTGTGATGCTGACTCGCTCCGTTGATATAAGGATTCGGGCACTTGCTGGGATACGAGGTGTGGATAAATCTACACTCATCAATTCATTACTTGATGAAGCTACAAGAGGGGTTGTCATCAGCCTGCGTGGTCCGTTTGCAGAAACATCAGGGGGAGGGGAAGTGATTGGTGAGGAAACAGAAGTCTCGTTATGAAGATGTACCCTTGATTCGGAGCTTTCAGAATAGTGGATTTAGTGAGTGTCTGGAGTTCCTTCATTATAATTGTTCAACCACTCGATTCCGAATCTTCACTGTCACAGGCATTTCAGCCGTGACTTCCTTGGAAACGCTTCGTACGGATTCAACCGGTTCTGAAACCCCTTCGTTATTTCTGAGCAGTTTGATTTTCCCGGCAATCTCCAGTGATGATTCAACCGGCTCGCTACTTTCCGCGTTGCCATTACCTGAGCTGGCAAGGGATAACTTTAGCCTGTCCCGCAGCTCCGTGAGTTCCGTCTGGTAGGCCAGGTGTTGGAATGGCTTACCGAGCCGGGCCTGATAGTCACGCAGTTGGGCTTCCAGGGCTTCGCGTTCCTGGTTCAGCTTGGCCAGTCTCGCTGGCGTATTGGCCGCAATCCGCTCCACGGCATTAAAGACGGCCTTTGGCCCCTGATGCTCGCGTGAGAGGTTGGCGAACTGGTAGGCAACTCCTTCCAGGTAAACATCCAGCGGATACTGTGGGTGCATCACAACCCCAAACGGGACGCCTTGATACACCCCGAGCGGAAACTTGCGGGATTCATAAACCGATTTAGGCAGCGATTCCAGAATACCACTGAGCCGAGGCACAACCTGGTCGCGGGGGCAGGGGAGTTCACCCACCCGGCACCGGTCATCGGCATGGGCTTTCAGAGTCTGGCTATCCTGCTCCAACTTCGATATCTGCGAAGTCAGATGGAGGAGTGCATCCGGCAGCTCACGCACCTTACGGCGGGCTAGGAACTGCTCATCGGAGTGATTCTTCCGCAGAACGGCCAGCCGCTGAAGCTCGGCGTCGGTCTCGGCCAGAGTGAGCACAGCCGGATTGCCCGAGCTGATCGCCTTAACCTCAGCGTAAGAGAGTTCCTGTCCACCGATATCTTCAGCCCGTCGCACCAGGGCGTTACCGGTCATGACCTGACCGATGAATTTCGCCTTGGTTTCCAGAGCCTGCCACATGTAGGCGTCGAAACTCCCTTCGGTCACATAGCGATAGATCTGTATTTCCGGGTTCTCGTTCCCTTGACGAAGGATGCGGCCTTCACGCTGTTCCACCTCGGCTGGCTTCCAGGGGGCGTCCAGGTGGTGCAGGGCAATCAGCCGCTTTTGCACGTTCGTTCCAGTCCCCATCTTCTGGGTGCTGCCGATGAGCACACGCACCGAGCCGCTGCGGACCTTTTCGAAGAGGGCCTGAGTCTTGGCATCGGTGTCGGCATCACCGATGGCCGCGATTTCCGAGCGGGGGACACCCATTTTCATCAGCTTGGATGTCACTTCATCGTAAGTCGAGAAGCCCCATACGGTGGGGTGAACACCCATATCGCAGAAGACAATCTGCGTCCTGCGGGTCAGGCGTGTCTCATGCCAGATCCGGTAAATTGAATCGATGGCGGCGTTGACCTTCGAGTATCGCCAGTCACCGGCTTCAGCCGAGACCAGTCGGGCATCGAGGGCCAGCTTGCGTCCATCGGTGGTGATGGCCAGGGCGTTATCGACCCGGGGATCGACCTTCTGGGAACGTAACTTCTCGTACCGCTCAACCAGGTTCCCCTGAATCTCCCGCTGCTCATCGGACATTGGGCAGGGGACAACTCCCGGCTTGCCACCTGCAATGGTGGGGCGGGGGAGGTCAAGCATCTCTGCCGTCTGCACATCGGCGAAGGCCCGGAACATCTGCTGAAGCTCCGGGATGTTGATGAACCTGGCGAACCGGCTGCGTGGCCTCAGACTAGACCCGTCGGGTGAGATTTCCATTGTCTCGACCACTTCACCAAAGGTGGCGGCCCAGGCGTCGAAATGCTCCAGGCCGCGGTCTTCCAGGCCCCGTGGGTCGAGGTATCGCTGCATGGTAAACATCTCGACCATGGTGTTGGAAATCGGTGTGCCGGTCGCGAAGACAACGCCCCGCCCTGGATTCTGCTGATGCAGATACCGGGCCTTCATGAAGAGGTCAAAGGCTCGTTCGCTGCCCCCGGTCTGAATACCTGCGACTCGCTCCATCTTGGTGGGTGTCTCCAGGTTCTTGAAATAATGGGCCTCGTCGATGAAAAGCTGGTCAACACCCAGCTCATCAAAGACCAGGCCGTCGTCTTTCTTCTCTTCGGCCAGAAGCTCGGTCAAGCGGGCTTCCCGTCGGGCCTTTTGCTTTTCAATCGCCTTAATCAGGTTGCGATGGTCGCCTTTGCCCTTGCTCTGGGCCGATTCGACCAGGAGTTGGTCGTATTCGGCGATCTGTTCCTTCACGAACTTCGCCTGGTAGTCGCTCGACATGGCGATTCGCTCGAACGACGAGTGGGTGACGATGATACCGTCCCACTCACCGCTGGCGATTTTGGCGGTGAGGGCCTTGCGACGGTCCCGCACCATATCATCACGACTTGCGACCAGGAGACGGGCATTGGGATAAAGCTGCATGAACTCCCGGGCGAACTGCTCCAGCATATGATTGGGCACAACATATAAAGGCTTTTGGATAAGACCAGCCGCTTTCATCTTCATGCCCGCGGTGGACATGGTAAAAGTCTTACCGGCCCCGACGACGTGGGCCAGCAGGGTGTTACCACTGCTCATGCAGCGCCAGACGGCACTCTTCTGATGGTCGTTGAGTTTGATTGTCGAGTTCATGCCTGGGAAATCCAGATGTGAACCGTCAAAGAGCCGTGGTCGCAGGTTGTTATAAGTGTCGTTGTAAATCCTCACGAGCCGTTCGGTCCGGTCCGGGTCGGCGAAGACCCAGGCCCGGAATTTTTCCTTGATGAGTTTTTGCTTTTCACGGGCTGCCAGGGTCTCTTCCTGGTTCACGACTCGGGAATCACCGTTGGGGGTCGAAATGGTGTCGTAAATGACCGGCGTGCGAAGGTTCATCGCCAGTTCAAAGAGGTTAATGCCGCTGGCTCGGGTGGTACCATAATCGGTTGTCACGGCAACGGACCGCTCGACCTGGTAATCGGCCTCGAACGACCAGAGAGCGTCCTTCTTGAGGTGGCCGATACGCACGCTATCCTCGGGCGCATTGAAGAGGTAGGCGGCGAAAGTCGCTACACAGTCGGTCGGGATCCAGGGCGCTCCGAGATTAGCGTCAATATCGCCCGGGAGTACGTCCTCGGGCTGCACCCGCCGCAGGGCCTCAGTATTACGCTCGTATTCCACGCCACTTCGCTCGGCGAGTGCCAGCTTGGCCCGGACATTGCCCGAAAGGTACTGGTCGGACGTTTCCCAGTCCTCAGACTCGGGGTTACGGAAGATCAGATCCCCCAGCTCCCGGATGATCGTCGTTTCCGACTTACCGTAGAGTGAAGCGATATACCCAAGGTCCACCGACCCACGGTCATTGAGTGAAACCAGAAGCCCTTCCTCTGCGGTTGCAACGGCGGTGATGGCCTGGTTACGGCCCACCACGTCCCGGGTCATGATGGTGGCTTTGGTGGCCTTGCCGGTCGATTCGTCGTAGCTCTCCAGCGACATCACCAGCATGGCGTCCGGGTCTTCCCGGAATTTCACCAGGTTGGGCATCCGGCGGAAGGTCTGGCCTTCCCAGGTCTCGCTGATGGTTGTCTTGTTGATTGGCCCATAGGCCTTCACAAATCGGTCGTAGACCAGGTTCAGGGCATGGCGGGCCTCGTCGCGGTCCCGCTCCGGCCAGCCTTCATTCTGAGACTTCAGGACCCGTCGGGCTTTATCACGTAATTCGATGAGCAGACCCATCCGGCGTCCCATCATGGTGCCATCGCTCTGGAGCAGCTTACCGCCATAGGTCACAGAAACGGGGTCGCCGGCAATGACCTGGTAAATCGTCCGGTCCGGCCCAATCAGAAAACTTCCTTCGCCGATATGCTCCTGGGTGGGTGGTGCCACGGTGGTGGCTTTGGCCGTAGACACCGGTGCCGCCACTGCCGGTACGACATCGAGCTGTGGCAATCGTTTGATGGCCGAACGAAGCTGCTGGGCCAGGATGCCGCTGGAAGTGATGCT
>JBJTRR010000898.1:0-2055 GCA_046076185.1 bacterium
GTGCTCTTCCGATCTCATTTCGCGACACCCGCACCCTTCGTTGGTCGATCATTTACCTGACGCTTTATAACCTGTTGATTTACGTTCCGCTGATTATGATTTTCGTCTGTGCCCGGCAAATTCTTCCGAATCTTGCCAAGTCTGACGAAGTCATGCCCCGGCTTGTGATCACTCTGGCCAATCCTTACATCGCTGGCCTGATTATCGCCGCGCCGTTCGGGGCTGTGATGAGCACGGTCTCAGGCTGGCTGTTGATCATCAGTTCGGGCATCGTGCGCGACTTGTATCAACGATTCATCAACCCCCATGCCAGTGAAAAAGAAATCGAGAAAGCCAGCTATCTCGGCACAGTTCTGGTTGGCGTGGTTGTCTGCCTGATCGCCCTGAATCCGCCGGAATACCTTCAGCTGATCGTGGTTTTCTCGTCTTCGGGCATGGCGGCATCGTTCCTTGCCCCGGCCGCCTATGGGGCATTCTGGCGAAGGGCTAACGGAATCGGCATGATTGCCGCCATGCTAACCGGGGCAGGCGTAACCCTTGGCCTCTATGCCTATGGCATGATTCTGGCCAAGACCGGCTTCGACCCCGGCATAGGTGCCGGCGGGGCCTTGTCTCCGTATTATCTGCTGGGCCTTGACCCCTGCGTCTGGGGTATCAGTTCATCGTTCCTGGCCGGGGCCGTGGTTTCGCTGATGACACAAACACCTTCAGCCGAACTGGTTGACCGGATGTTCGGCCTTGATACGACACCCGTCATGAAAGCCTGAATTGCCATGCCCAGGCCCAGAATTGCCATTGCGGCCCTGATGCACGAATCCAATGGCTTTGCGCCCGGTGTAACGACTGTCGCTGATTTTGAAGTCGGCGGCCTCGACACCGGCCATGCCGTGGCGCGGCGATGGGCTGAAGCCCACCACGAAATCGGCGGTTTTTTCGAAGCGGCAAAAACTTATGATTTCGAACTGATTCCCACCTTCACAGCCTGGGCCATGCCTTCGGGCACTATCAGCAGAGAATCATATGATCACCTTCTTGACAGGCTGCTGGCGGCCATCAGGTCAGCCGGCCGGTGTGATGGTCTTTTGCTGGCGCTGCATGGGGCGATGCTGGTTGAAGGAATTGACGATTCAGCCGATGCCCACACGGCTCGCCGGGTGCGAGAGCTGATCGGCCCTGATTTGCCTTTTGTGGTGACTCTTGATTTTCATGCCAATATTTCACCTGAACTGGCTGATTGGGCCGATGCCGTTGTGGTTTACCAGACCAATCCGCATATTGATCAAAAACAGCGTGGCATGCGTGCCGGCGAGATCATCAGGCAGGCGATCAGTGCCGGCAAAAGGCCTGTGACAAGCATCAGACCGCTGCCCATTCTGATGAACATCATGACTCAGAACACAAGTAAAAGCCCATCCAGGCTGATACTTGATGAAGCCGCACGCATACGAAGCCAGACACAGGGTCTTCTCGAAATTCAGTTTGTTGCCGGCTTCCCCTATGCCGACAGTGAATCGACAGGTGTCAGTATTGTCGCGGTGGCTGAGTCAAAAGTCGTGGCTGATGCAGCCGCCAGGGCTCTGGCTGACTACGTCTGGTCGATCCGCGATAAGCTGGCTGCCCAGCCCCCTGAAGCAGCTAAAGCTGTTCGGCAAGCTGCCACGGCTGCCCAGTGGCCAACTGTGCTTGTGGATGTTGGCGATAATATTGGCGGTGGCTCGGCGGCAGATTCCACGCTGATCGCCCATGAAATCATTCGCCAGAATGGCCCTGAATTCTGGGTGGTTCTGCACGATGCTGCCGCTGTTGAAGCCTGTATCGCGGCAGGCGTGGGAGAGAAAGTTTGCCTTGAAGCAGGCGGCCACGTTGACAAAAACGCGCCGCCGCTGGCTATTTCCGGCACCGTCAAGCTCGTGCACGATGGTAAATATGAAGAGCCCCAGGCACGCCACGGCGGCGTGCGATTTCACGACCAGGGCACGACTGCTGTCGTCGTCACTGACCGTGGCGATACGATCATCTGCAACAGTCATCGCCATGCGCCCTTCAGCCTTGGCC
>JBJTRR010000899.1:0-5154 GCA_046076185.1 bacterium
GTTGTTAGGTAGTTTCAAATAATATAGCGGCCGGGCCAGCCCTGTGGCTATGTCGATGGTGGGGGAAGTGGCGGTTCGGCGGCATCGTCGTCGGTTTTTTCAGCCTCGGCCAGCCCCAGTTCCGCCAATAATCGGTAGAGCTTGGGCCGAGAGACACCCAGGGCCCGGGCCACGGCGGCCTTGTTCGGGCCATGCTTGCCAATGGCGGCTTCCACTGCCTCTCGGCGGGCTGCAATCAGCTTGTTTTCCAGCGGATCAACCCGCCGTTGGCGAACATCGTCGGGCTTTTGCATCCAGGCGCCGGCAAGGGCACCCTGAAATTCAGAGGGAATGTCGGCAGCGGCGATCATGGGCCCGGTGGCGTTTTCAAAGGCGGCCCGAATGGCTCGTTCAAGGTCGTGCCAGTTGCCGGGCCAGTCGTGCATCCGCAGAATGTCAAGCGCGGCCGGGCTGAAGCCATCCACACGTTTGGCGGCCCCTTCACGAATGCGCTCAAGCAGGGCCTGAGCCAACAAGGGCAGTTCTGGCCCGCGATGCCGCAGTGGCCGGGCGTGAAGGGTGATCATCTCAACCAGGGCACGAAATTCAGGCAGAAGCTGGTGCAGGCTGGCTGGCTCGTCGATCAGGCCGATGATCTGCATGGTGGAAGGGGCGGCGGCAATGGCCTGTTGCAGGGTGGGTTCAAGGGCGGCAAGGTTTTCGATCAGCACGGTGCTGCCCTGCGGCAGATTCCAGGCAGGATGGCTGCCGGGGGCGACGCCGAGGAAGTCGCGGGCCAGAATTTCAGCGGGCAGGCTGGCGGGGTCAAGCGGCACCAGACCGGCGCGGCGCTCAAGCCCTTTCTGCCAGCCGCCATGAATTATGCGGGCCAAGTGGTGCCGGCCCGAGCCACGCGGCCCGGCAATAACCACACTGCAACGGGCCCTGATGGCGGCCTGCACCTGCCTGAGCATTTTTTGGTGATCAGGCCCGTGGCCGACAAGGCTTGAAAGCCCCGGAAACGACTGGCTGCCGCGGCGGCGGGCGAGTTCATCGGCCAGGGCCAGCCCCCAGCAAAGCTCGGGCAGGTGCGTGGTGGCCTGGTCCTGCTGATTTGCCAGTTGCACGCGACCCAGGGCGGCGACAATCTGGCCTTTGTCGTCCGTCAAAGGCCAGGCATCAAGCCGCAAAAGTGTTGGCTCGTCGGCTATGGCCAGGCTGACGACCTGCCGAACGACTTCGCCCGAGAATACCGACTGTGGCATTCGCACTGGCGATTGGGCGGGCTGGGCAGGCAGAAGGTCGACTGGATCTTCAGAAGCCAGGCCCGCGAGGCGTGCAAAGGCCGGGTTGTGGTCGATCAATTCGCCGGAAGCGTTGCAAAGCAGATAGCCTTCAGTGGCATCCATCAGCATGACAGGCAAAGAAAGGCGGGCCCGGCGCGGCATATTCTGTTTTTGAGCTTCGTTTTGCTATTTTCGATTGCAATTCTTTGACGATTGTTTCATTTCATCATTCTGCCCGTGAATAACCTTCAGGCGAGTATATCATATGATTCGGGCCATGTCGGCGGAAATGGGATTTTTGCAAGAGAAACCGGGCCGATTACAGGTTTTAACCGGTTGGCGTTTCATACAGTAAAGGGTCTTGATAAAATCATGTTATGGAAAAAGACGCTGGCTCCAATCGTTCACAGATTCGACGTATCAAACTTGGTGAAGGTGATGATGATGGCCTGATGCCTGACGCCACACCAGCCGAGCGGATGTTGATGGTTTGGCCTTTGACACAGGCCGCATGGGCTTTTTTGGAACCTGATTATGCTAAACGCGAATTTCAAAGACATGTTGTTAGCCTTAAACGACTCAAAAACTGAATATATGGTTGTAGGGGCTTATGCCATGGCTGCATTTGGCTGCCCTCGAGCAACTGGCGATCTTGACATTTGGATCGGTCATTCGAATAAAAATGCTGAATTGGCATGGAAAGCCTTGCTAGCATTTGGTGCACCCTTAAATAATATCGAAATAACTGACCTGGCATCCTCAGATACCGTTTTCCAAATTGGCGTAAGGCCTGAACGTATTGATATAATTACTACAATTGACGGTATTGAATTTTCAGACGCTTGGCGAAGACATCGGGTGATCGATCTAGGCGGACTTGAGGTCAATGTAATTGATCTGGACGATCTTATTTTGAATAAACAATCAACTGGAAGATTAAAGGATTCAGTTGATGTGGAATTACTCAAGAAAATAAGGAAATAAAACAACAAACTCCAATGAATAACGGACAATACTGGATCACCCTTGACGGCGGTACAACCAACACGCGGGCCTGCCTGATCAGCGATGGCATCATTCTTGACACTGCCACACAGGCTGTGGGCGTGCGCAATTCTGACGACCCCGCCAATGAGCCTGTGAAAAAGGCGGTGGCCGAAGTGCTGGGCACGCTGTGCAGCCGCCACGGGCTTGATGCCAATGCCGTTCGTGTGGTGGCTTCGGGCATGATCGGCAGCGATGCCGGGCTTTGCAACGTGCCGCATGTGATTGCACCGGCCAGCATGAGCATGGCCCGAAATGCCATGAAAATCTGGCATGAACCGGAATACTGGCCGGGCCGGGTCGAGATTTACCCCGGCATAAAAACGGTGGCGGCTGATTCAGGCGGCTCGCTTGAAGCCGAGTCTGCCACGGCCGACATTATGCGCGGCGAGGAAGTGCAGGCCTGGGGCCTGCGGCGGCGGCTTGCCACAAGCCAGCCGGAACTGGCACGCCAGCCATGGCTTTTGCTGTGGCCGGGCTCGCACACCAAGCTGATTCGCATTCTGCCTGATGGCTCAATTGGCGGCAGCTTCACCTCGCTGGCCGGCGAGCTTTTCGCCGCGATGAAATCAGCCACTTTGCTGAAACGAAGCCTGACCGATGCCACCGCAGAGGCTTTTACGGATGACATTATTCAGAATGCCGCCGGCTGTGTGCGCCAGTTTGGCCTTCTGCGGGCCGCGTTCTGGACCCGAGTGGCCGATATTAACGCCACGATTGATGCCCCTGCCCGCACGGCGTGGCTCTCGGCAGCCGTAACAGCGGCCGACTGCCAGGGCCTTTGCCGCCACCCGTGGCTGGCCGATGCACACGAAAAACCGCTGCTTTTCATTGGCGGCGACCCACTGCGGCAATCGCTTTATGCCCGGCTGATCAGCCTTGAATCAGGCATTACGCCCATTCTGGTTGACGCACAGGCCTGCGACCAGGCGGCCGCGATTGGCGTTTCATGCGTGGCCGGGCTGCTGCAAGCGGAGTGACCACCTGATTTTTTGTGTCAGGCCCCGGTCAACGCACGTTGGCGGCGGCGGGCGGCCACTTCGTCAGGATCGTTCACCGGATAGAGCGGGCGGTCGCCGTTTAGCACGCGAATCACGTCTTCAGCCATCCAGCGGGCCATGTTAATCAGGCTTTCTTCCGTCTGGGCGGCGTTGTGGGGTGTCAGAATCACGTTATCTGTGCGGCCGATCAGCGGGTGGCCAGGCACCTGCGGCGGCTCAACCTCAAAAACATCGGCCCCATAGCCAAACAGACGCTGCTGGTCGAGAGCCTCGGCCACGGCAAATTCGTCGGTCACAGGCCCACGGCAGGTGTTCAGCAGAATGCAGTCGGGCCGCACCAGGGCCAGCGTGTCGCGGTTTATGATGTGCCGGGTTGATTTATCCAGCGGCACATGCAGGCTGATGTATTCACTGGTTCGCAGCAGCGTTTCAAGATCCACGCTTTTGGCGTTACCCGCCCGGCGCACGGGCTCGGCCGGCATTTCCACAATGTCGGTGTATTGCACCTTCATGTCAAAGGCCTGATAAGCAATCTCGCCCAGCCTTTTGCCAATTCGCCCGAAGCCGATGATGCCCAGCGACTTGCCCCTGATGTCGCGGCCCATCCATCGCGTGCGGGCGAAGTAGTCGCCCTGCTTCAGGGCCTCAATCGATGGCATAAAGTGCTTGGAAAGGGCGATCATCATCGCCAGGGCATGTTCGGCGACACTTTCCAGATTGGCGCCGGGGGTGTAAACCACTTGAATGCCTCGCTCGGTGGCGGCGTCAATATCGACATGATCAAAGCCGACCCCGTGCCGGCCAATCACCTTGAGCGAAGGCCCGGCGGCGTCCATCACGGCAGCGTCGATCACGCCCTGGGTGCGGATCACCAGCGCTTCAGCCCCCGGAATTTCGCGGTAGATCGTCTCGGGGTCCCAGCCGGTTGACATGCGCAGGTCGCCAAAGTCTCGCAGCAGCCCCAGGCCCGCTTCGTGCATGGTTGTCAGTGAGAATATCGCGTGTTTCCGGGTCGTTGACATGGCTCGTTTTTCTGTGTCTGTCAGGCGTCAGTGTTTGAATTTCTGCCAGTATCAGGGAAGAGTGGCATAAAGCACAATGTTGGCCGTGATTCGCAGGGCACTTTCATAAGTATAGCCCTTGCATTCAAGCCCGGCCTGCCGTTCCAGCGCACAGCCCAGGTCAAGCTTGGAATAAATCACCACCCACTTGCCTCCAACCTTCACCCCTTCAAGCTGCGGCTTGCCCTTCTGCCCGCCGGCCGCCTTCGTATATTGAATATCGGCCAGATCGTAGCCAACCTTGCCTGTAAGCAGCTCATCTTCCGGCGGAATCGGCTCAAGAGCATTCTTGGGGAAGAGTTCGGCCACCAGCCGGCGGAACGAAGCGTCGAAAGCTGGCGAACCACAGGCGGCATCGGCAAAGATGGTGCCGCCGCCGGGGTCAACATGCTTGCGCAGCTTTTCCATATCCTCGCTGGTGAAGCTGATGGCATTGCGGCCGTGGATATAAAGCAGCGGGTAATTGACGAGCGACGGGTCTGACGGCACCAGTTCCTTATGGTTAATCACCACGTCGATCTTAAGCTTTTCCCGCAGAAAGCTTGTCAGGTTTGGCACGGCCAGCGGGGCAATGTTCCAGTCGCCGGTGTGCCGCAGCTTGCCAATGTGCAGCACGCTGCGCTTGGCGGCCGAATCTTCCTTAAAGTCGCGAATTTCACGAATGGCCAGCTTGTCCTGCGGCAGCTCGCGGCCGGTGGCATAGTCAATCACGTTCTGGCCCACGCGCCGGGCCTTGATCACGGCCGGGTTTTCGGGCTGGCTTTCTTCCTGATTCCAATAGCA
>JBJTRR010000900.1:0-2270 GCA_046076185.1 bacterium
CTTCAGCCTTGGCCAATTGACAAGCCTGGGCCTTGACCCGACCGGGGCGAAAGTCATTATTGTCAAAGCAGCGGTTGCCTTTCGTGCTGCCTACGAGCCAATTGCCGCGTCGATAATTGAGGTGGACACACCTGGCCTGACTGCCGCCAACCCCTCGCGATTTGACTACCGCAAGATCCGCCGGCCGATTTTGCCGCTCGAATCACCACCCAGTTACTAAATCGCATCCCATTCCGCAGAATTCCAGCAAAGCAGCCCTGCCATGATCATTGCCTCGGTTCAGGCCAATTTTGAAATCGGCAATCTGCCTGTAAATCTCGCCAGAATTCGCCACCGGCTTGAGGTGGCGGCCGAAAATGGTGCGAAAATTATCGTTTTCCCCGAGTGTTCCTTGAGCGGCTACTGTTTTGAAAACCGCGAGGAAGCCTTCGGCTCGGCCGTGAGTCTCAGCCCGCCAGATTCAACATTGCAGCCCTTGATCGATGATTGCCGCCGCCTTGGCGTTCACGCAATCATTGGCCTGCTTGAGAAAGACGGGGACCGCGTTTTTAACTCAGCCACCTGTTTCGGGCCGATGGGCATTGTGGCGAACTATCGCAAGCTCCACCTTCCGTTTCTGGGCGTTGACCGCTTTGTTGACCCCGGCGACCTGCCGATCGAAGTTTTTGAAATTGCCGGCGTGCGAGTCGGCATGCACATCTGCTACGACGGCGGCTTCCCCGAGTTGTGCCGGGCCATGAGCATTCAGGGGGCTGATCTTGTTCTTCTGCCCACCTGCTGGCCGCCAGCGGCCGACATTTTCGCCAACCATGTGATGATCGCCCGGGCCCTTGAAAATCAGGTCTATACCCTCGCTTCTGGCCGATCAGGCGGCGAGCGAGGTTATCAGTTCATTGGCCACAGCTCAATTGTTGCCCCCGGCGGCTTTCTCCTTGCTTCAGCCGGAAGCGTTGATGAGACAATCATTTATGCCGAAATGGATGTCAACAGGGCACGCAAGAAGCGAGTGATTCGTATTCCGGGAATTCATGAAATTAATCGCATGGCCGACCGTCGCCCCGAATTTTATGGTGATCTGGTGAAGCCGAACTCTGCCTGGCCCAGGTTCACACCCGGCGGGCCAGTCGTGGATGAATCGTAAGAAATCCGTTAAAATTCATGGCCTGAATCAGCCTTTGTCCCCCAAGTGATTCGGCCATCGGGTCGATTCACTTTTCCTGAAAAAACCAAGTGAAGCCCGCCACGATGACACAAAGCAAACCGGCCTCTGGAAAAAAGCCCCGCCAGCAGTTCGGATACCAGCGGCTGGACGACCTTCTCGGTGGCGGTCTTCTGCCAGGCACGCTCACCGTCATTGCCGGGGCCACCGGGGCCGGCAAAACCCAGCTCGGCCTAGCCTGGGCCCACGAGGGCGTGAAAGCCGACGGCAGGCTGGGCTCGATCATGGACTTGACCAGCCGGGGCGATTCACAGAACCACGCCGGTTATCTGGCCGACCGTTATGGCATACATCTAAATGTGTTCGACGGCCATGTGCCGCACGACCTGAGCCAAGTCTTCAGCGACGAGCGAAGCTGGGGCGACTATTTTCACCCGTTTTACCGGGCTGGCAAGCGAGTGACACGCGACGACCTTGACCCTGACGACTGGCACAACTGGAAGGTGGAGCTGGGCCGCACACTAAGACTTGCCGGGTTCTATCTTTACGGCTCGATGATCCGCGGCTCCCGGCGCATAGTGGTTGATGGGGTTGAGCCAACTGATAAATTCAGCGAGTCCATTCAGTTTGAATTTTTCGAATATGTTTATCACCAGATTTTGCGACGCGACCACGACTGGGCGGCCCGCGAACTCTTGCGCGAGCAATTCCTCAAGAATTCTGCCACCGTTGATGCAAAAGCTTATGATCATCGCGATGTTGGCTGTCTATATCTTTACACGACCAAGCACAAATTTGTTGAGGAATTGATTGACGAGCCCATTGCCCAGGGCGATATTTTCGCGAATGCCAATACAATCATCCTGATGGGCCGCACTCGCGAGGCAGGCAAGCTGGGCCGGGCCCTGCATGTGATCAAGCATCGCGGCAGTGCCTGCGGCGACGAGATTGTGCCGTATCGTATTACCGACGATGGATTTGTCTTTGAATAAGCGAAACGGTGGGCAAACTTTTCGCGAGAATTTTCGGCGAATTGTTGACTATCTCGCTCAGGTAAGCTATAAAGATATAGCTTCGTCGAAGGACGGGCGCATAGCTCAGTTGGCTAGAG
>JBJTRR010000901.1:0-4316 GCA_046076185.1 bacterium
GCCGCTGTTTTTCCGCAGCCCTTCCAGCACATGAAACTCGCCGACAGGTGTGCGAACCACTTCGCGGCCAAAGTGTCTGGCCACGGCGTTGATCATGGCCGATGTCGATAAATTTGCCACCAGTGGCCCGGCCGGGCCGCCATTTTTCAACCGCTGGGCCGCTGCTATGACAAGCGTATACTCCTCGCCGATAAAGCCGCCGTCGCCATCAAGCAGGGCCAGGCGGTCGGCGTCGGGGTCAAGCACCAGACCAATGTCAAAGTCGCCTGCGCCTGACATCAGCTTCGCCATTCGTGAAAGATTTGTCGCCGTCGGTTCGGGCGTGTGGTCATAAACACCGTCGGGCTTTGTGCCAATGCCCAGCACTTCGCAGCCCAGCCGCCGCAGCAGTTTTTCAAGGCTCGGCCCGCCGCCCCCATGACACCCGTCAACAAGCACGCGAAACCGCCGAGAGGCAATCAGGTCGGCATCAACCAGGGCACACACGGCAGCAATGTGGTCGTCATCGGCATCTGTCAAAGTGTGCAGCGTGCCCAGTTCTGAAATGCCGGCCCATCGGTGCTGCCCCGCTTCAAATCGTTCAAGCATGGCCTTGCCCAGTTCGGGCGAAAGCACCATGCCCTCAGGCTGAAAGAACTTCAGGCCGTTGTATTCCTTGGGGTTGTGGCTGGCCGAGATCTGAATGCCGCCAACCGAGCCACTGGTGCGCACATATCGGCCAAGGGTAGGCGTGGCAATCGGGCCAACGGCCAGCACATCAAGCCCGCTGGCCAGCAGGCTGCTGATCACGGCATGCTGAAAAACCGAATGCGAAAGACGTGCGTCGTGGCCGACGACAACTGAGCCGGGGCGATCAAGCCCGGCGGCATAGGCCGCGACAAACCGGCTGGCAACGATGGGGTCGAGCCCCCGCCCCACAAGCCCGCGAAGGCCGGAAACACTGGCAATAAGAACCTGATCGGGTGCTGACATATCGGGCCTTTGACAAAGGATCTGACAAGCCAGGCCACACGGGCCTGCCTTTTTTCAACCGGCACTTTCGTTTGTTAGGATATTTTGACCATAATCGATGCACAATGCCTAGTCGAAACTGATTTGTAGCCTGTGACGGAAAATGAGGCAATCATGGCCGAGGAACGAAGGCGGGCAGGGCGGGAAATTCCGCCCCGGGTGAAGATTGACGACCAGGGACGCTGGACATTGGTGCCGCCTCATTGTGCCTTCGAGCTTGAGCCCGACCTGGCCGACATCGAGATGCTCATGAAAGAAGGCGACTTTGAAGCCGCCCGCGACGGTGCGCTCTATCTTCTGGAAGAGTGCCAGGATATGACCGCCGCCCACCTGCTCCTGGGCAAGATCGCCGAAAAGGATACAAACGACCTGAACGTGGCCAGGGCACATTACGCCTATGTTTTTGAAATCACGCTGAAGTGGCTGGGGCGTAATGAGTTGGGCGTGATGAACGGCGGCCAGAAAATCAACCGGATTTCGCTCGAAGCCGCCGAAGGACTGGTGCGTGTGCTTGAAAAACGCGGCGACCGCCAGAAAGCCGCCCAGGTGGCCAGCTACATCACAGCCTGGAAAGGCCACGCCGAACCTTCCCGCAGGCCCTTGCCTGAACCTTCCCGCAGGCCACTAGCAGATAATCGCGGCTTCCGCCCACCCCGACCCGAAAATCGCCCCGCAAGCCTGGAAAACAGGCCGCCGCGCGATGATAACCGACCACCCCGGCCCGATAGACCAGACTTCCGCCCGACACGGCCCGAAAATCGCCCTGCAAGACCAGAAGACCGTGCCCCGGCAGGCCCCAACCGCAGTGCCAATCCCAACCGCTCTGCCAGCCCCAACCAAAACGAAGCTGGCTCGCCACCGCCCCGGCGTGCCCCGCAAATGCGAAAGCCCGACCGCAAGAAACCTGATACCCCATAAGCACTTGAGTTAAAAACCAACGCCATGCCTTCACACGACCTTGTGCTGCCCGCCCCGGCTAAGATCAACGTCTTTCTGGAAGTGCTGGGCAAGCGGCCTGATGGCTACCACGAGCTGGAAACCGTCATGCTGCGCACCGATTTCTGCGACACCCTCAGCTTTGACAGGCTGCCCACCCCCGAAGTTCAATTCACCTGTTCCGATTCCTCGCTGCCGGTTGACGAAAAAAATCTCGTCGTCAAGGCCGCCCGCCTCCTCATGGCCGAATTTCATGTCGCTCAGGGCTGCCGCATCCACCTTGAAAAGCAAATTCCCCACGGCGCCGGCCTGGGCGGTGGCTCAAGCGATGCCGCAACCGCCATCATGGGGCTTAACTGCTTGTGGAATCTGGGCTTGGGTGCCGATGAAATGGCCTCCCTGGGGGCCCGGTTGGGCAGCGATATTCCCTTCTTTTTTTACTCTCCGGCGGCGGTCTGTCGGGGCCGTGGAGAAATCGTAAAAACTTTGAGCTTGACAGTTTCGTTCAATTTCGTACTTTTCTGCCCAATGGTCCACTGTGCTACGGCAGAGATTTTCCGGCGGGTCCGGCACGACAGTTCGCCCAAGGATGCGGCGGCTGTCATTCGGGCCATCGAGTCGGGAAACAACCCCGCCCTGGCAGGTGCTCTGTTCAACCGTCTTCAGGAAGCAACCGAGCTCTTCAGGCCGGAATTACGCCAGATTCCGGTATGGATGCAACACGCTCGGCCCGCCTTTCTGGCGACAATGATGACCGGAAGCGGCTCAGCCTACTTTGGCCTGAGTGCGTGCTGCGCGGATGCCCAAGCCGCAGCGGAAGAGTTAACCAAGCTCGGACAGGGAATCGTCCGGGTTTTGACTTGCGGACCTTGAGTTACGCTACACGATGTAAAGGAGTACCAGCTGTGGAAATCACCGAAGTTCGGATCAAGCTCATGGAAGACAACTCGGGCTCGAACGAACGGCTTCAGGCCTTCTGTTCGATCACGCTTGACGACATGTTTGTGATCCGCGACTTGAAAATTATCGAAGGCGCCAAAGGCTTTTTTGTCGCGATGCCTTCCCGCAAGCTGTCGGACCGTTGTGGCCACTGTGGCACCAAGAATCATCTGAGAGGCCGATTCTGCAACCAGTGTGGTATTCGACTCGACGAAACTCGCGCCCTTCGCGACTCCGAAGGCCGGGCCAAACTTCACGCCGACATTGCTCACCCCATTAATTCCGCCTGCCGTGAAAAACTTCAGGCCGCCGTTCTGGCCGCTTATGCTGACGAGCTGGAACGCGCCAAGCTGCCGGGATATATCAGCCGCTACGACGACTTCGACGATGGCGACTGGGATAACGCCAATTCCATTGGCACCTCCTACGGCAATTACATGCCGCCCATGCCTCCGGCACACAACCCCTACATGGGCAACTACAGCAATATGCAACAGGGCGAACCGCCTCTGCGTCGCGGCCCACTCCGGCCCCACACGCACCACCAGCGGCCCGGCGGCCCTCTCTATCGCGGACCGCACGTCCCTCGCCGCTCAGCCGATATGGATCGCGTCCACCAACACGACGAACACCAGGGCTATCGGCCTCACTGACATCTGTCACCCTGACACTTCTGCCTTAAAGAGAGAAAGACGGCTCCCCCAGCCGTCTTTTTTACGTCTTTTTTACGTTTTTTTTCATATTCAATTGAATTTCAATAGTTGTAATTTCTTAGCCCTGGGCCTGCCATGCCATTCCCTGGCAATTTCCCCTGCATCCTACGAGCCTGAAGCGTGAGCGAGGGCCATGTTTTGTCTCTGGTATTTGATGGCTCGATTCATCGTGCCGTTTTTCTTTGTTTTCCACGAGTTCAGACGTAGGGCACGGCTAGCCGTGACATCTTTCATGCATGCTTTTATGACAAACTGATATTTGCTTGAAACCACAGCCGTAGGTCACGGCTAGTCGTGACATTTTAAATGTTTCCGTTTTCTCATAAAACCAAAGAGAACACAGGGTTCACAGAGAAAACCACGAGAAAAGCATTTATTCTGTCCGATGCCGATTCCTGATCTCTGTGTCCTCTGTGTCCTCTGTGGTTCATCATAAAATGATAGAAAACTTGCCGGTCGGAATTCTGTTTTAAAGAGCCGCAGACGCAGTAAGCGGTCGGTCTTCTGCTTGACCGAATACAATCAACAGCTTACTTCGTGCGCGGCTCCTTAAAACCTTTGAAATCAACACCTTCCGCAAATTCCCTTCGGCCGGAGGGGTGGCCGCCAAAAGCGGCCGGGGTGGTGGTCTTCTGTCCCAAACTTGCCTGAATGAGCCGCGCATGAAGTAAGCGGTCGGTTTTCTGCTTGACCAAATACCATCAACCGCTTACTCCG
>JBJTRR010000902.1:0-2557 GCA_046076185.1 bacterium
TCGAACCCAGACGGCTGCCAAAAAGTGCCGTGAAGATGCTTGCCAGTAGCGGTAGGGCGGGTACGAGCCAGGCGTAATGTGTCATGATGACGCGTTATTTTCCTCAGTCTGCCCGCTGGCCGGAGGCCACCAGTGAAATCTCCGGCTCAATACCGGCAGGTGTCAAATGTGGGTAAGACTCGGGGCCCGGTTCACCCAGTAATGGTTCGGCTTCCAATTCCGACTCAACAGTAACGGGCAGACCTGGCTCGCGTATCGCCTGCCAGACCGAAACGTCCAGCGATTTGGCCCGGTTAAAGAGTTGAACGACCAGAGCCAGCGAGATCGCTGCCTCGCAGGCTGCGATGGTCAAAATAAATATTGTCATGATCTGGCCGTTCCAGTTGCCATGAAATCGGCCAAACCCGACCAGGCTCAGGCCAACGCCCTGCAACATCAACTCGGCGGAAAGGAACATCACAATCAAGTTCCGACGCGAGAGAAAACCGATCACGCCCAGGCCGAAGAGCATGGCTCCTACAGCCAGATAGCTGGTCAGGTCGGTCATCGTGAAGACTGTCTCGGGCATTGCTGATTCCAGTATCTCTCGGTTTATGCTGAGTCTCGAGGCATCACGAATTCAGGCCACCAACGCGAGGTGTTGCAATCACCACCGCACCCGCCAGAGCAACGAAAAGTATGGCACCCACAAGCTCGCTTGAAATCAGGTGCGACGTGTAAAGGGCACCGCCAAGGCCTGCCACATGTGGCTCGGGCACGCCCGCAGGTGGGCTTGTTGCAAGTGTTTCAGGCAGCATGATCTGGGGCGTGTTGAGACGTCTCAATACCTGCCCGGCCGGCGTGTTGGCGTTGATGTTGCGGACTGTCACAAGATCCTTGCCGGAAACCAGTCTCTTGCCGCTGACTGTTGGCATATCGACTTTGTTCTGAATCTGGTAGGAACTGTTCGGATCGCTGGCAATCACCAGCAGCAATGCCCAGATCAGAATAAAACCAGTCAGGCTTGCCCGTTCCGGGGCGAACGCCAGACGGTCGTAAACCGCTCGCCCGTCCGTCTGGGCCAGCATGATCACAAACAGAAATGTCACAATAATTGCACCGGCATAGACAATCACCGTGCCTGCCGCCAGAAAGCTTGCACCGGCCAGCAGAAAGAGCCCCGATGTCGATAGCACAACCACCGCAAACCAGAGTGCCGAATGCACTGGATCGCGGGAAGTGATCATAAACCCGGCGGCAATCACGCTTGAACTGGCGAAGATATTAAAAAACATCCGGGAAATCAGCGGCCGCGGGCCGCTGCCCAGAGTTGTGACATAAATGGCCGCGAAAATGACCAGACCCAAACCCAGCGCAAACGCGAATGCCGGCTTGGTGAAGCCACGCCGGTGCGGCATCATGAGATAAATGCCCAGGCCGCCCGACAGGCAGATCAGGATGGTTTGAATCAGTTGTGCTGGGTCAAGTTCAGACACGGCTTTGGCTTTCCGTCGATTTCAGATTGGATCAGACCAGTTGCTGGCGTTCGATCACCGGTCCTGTGGTTGGCTGAGTCACGAATTCCATCGTCCGGTTCGACGATTCAGGCGGCACGACACCCGACTTCATCGGCTCGACCTCTTTCGTCAGGTCATAGACGCTCAGGAGCTTTGTCTTGTCGAAAATCATCTCTTCCCGGCTCAGGCCCGAAATGTCATAAAAACTTGTCAGCTCAATGGCATCAACCGGGCAGGCTTCTTCACACATGCCACAGTAAATACAGCGCAGCTCGTCAATGACAAAGCTCTGACAGTATTTTTCCCGATCCGTCCAGGCAGGCGGGGCCGTCGCACCGACTATATCAATGCAGTGAACCGGGCAGGCCGTGGCACAAAGCATGCACGCCACGCACTTGACACGCCCCTGGTCATCCTTGTTTAGCCGGTGCACGCCCCGATAGTTCGGTGAAGGCTGGTGCTGAACTTCAGGATACTGCATTGTGACCGCACCATCGCCCAGTGCTGCTTTCACGATGTGTCGCCCGGTCACGGCCAGCCCGCCCAGAATCTGGGGCAGGTAGCTCTGCTCAAACATGGTCAGTTTGGGCGGGGTCATTCGTTTCAGGGCGGGGTTATCACTTCGCATGGCAGATTTTACTCCACTTGAATCCTGTAAAGTGCCGGGCTCAGCCACGCAGCAGTTGTAAAAGTGTGGCCGTAACGACCGTGTTGGCAATCGCCAGCGGAATCATTCGCTTCCAGGCCAGTTCCATCAGACGGTCGTAACGGAATCGCGGCAGAGTCCAACGGATCCACATCACGAAGACGATCATCAGCAGCACCTTGGCCAGCAAAACGCCCGCTTTTATCAGCGTAAAGAGCCAGCCCGACTGCTCACCCAGCGGCACAAACGGCACGTCCCAACCGCCCAGAAAGAGAATGACCACCAGGTAGCTTACCGTGATCACATGCAGATATTCGCCCAGAAAGAACATGCCGAATTTCATCGAGGAATATTCGGTGTGGAAGCCGCCGACGAGTTCCTGCTCAGACTCCGGCAGGTCGAACGGCAACCGGTT
>JBJTRR010000903.1:0-3081 GCA_046076185.1 bacterium
CCGTTGGCGTGCTCAGGCACGGCGTTGATCTCGGCCTTCGCACCTGGCAGACCTTCCTTGAAAAGCTGGCCTGGGGCCGTGAAAATGTTGACAAAGTCATCTGCCACCAGATTGGCAACGCCCACCGCGAAACCATCCTGAAAACCCTTGGCCTTGAAACCACCCGCGACTTCTCAACCTTCCCGTTTCTGGGCAACATTGGCACCGTTTCGCTGCCACTGACAGCCGCCATGGCGGCCGAACGCGGCTTTCTGCGTGAAGGCGACCGGGTCGGCTTTCTCGGCATCGGCTCGGGCCTGAATTGCCTGATGCTTGGCCTGGAATGGTAAAAACCGGTAAATTCTTACAACCATAAATCACCGTGCCGCCCACCACTCAATCCCAATCCCTGAACGACTTCCTTGCACGCCACCCCGGCCGCAAAATCACGGTTTCCGGTGGCCACCAGCTTCATGTGATCGACGAAGGCCAGGGCCGCCCCGTCGTCATGCTGCACGGCAACCCAAGCTGGGCCTTTTACTACCGTAACCTGGCTGAAGCCCTGAGCCCCACCCACCGCGTCATCATCCCTGACCACATCGGTATGGGCCGGTCCGACAAACCCGACGACAGCCGTTATACCTATACGCTTGAAAATCGTGTCGCCGACCTTGAAAACACGCTTGACCAGCTTGGCGTGACCAGCGACATAACACTTGTCGTACACGACTGGGGCGGCATGATCGGCAGCACTTTCGCCACACGCCACCCCGGCCGCATTGCCCGCATGGTCGTGCTGAACACCGCCGGCTTCGGCCTGCCCAAAGAAAAACCCTTTCCCTGGCCGCTCTGGCTTTCGCGTAATACACCTGTCAGTTCACTCTTCGTGCGTGGCTTTAACGGCTTTGTCAAAGGCACCGCCTGGATCGGCACCAAGCAGAACCGCATGAGCCCCGACGTTAAACAGGCCTATCTCTGGCCCTACAACAACTGGGCCAATCGCCGCTCCGTCCACCGATTCGTGCAGGATATCCCCCTCACCCCTAAAGATCGTGCCTGGCCCGTTCTGCAAGAAGTCGAATCACGCCTGAATCTGCTGGCCGGCAAGCCCATGTTTGTCGCCTTTGGCCTGAAAGACCTCGTTTTTGACAAGCACTTCCTCAAGGGCTGGACAGACCGCTTCCCCCTGGCTGAAGTGCATCGCTATGAAAACGCTGGCCACTACATTCTCGAAGATGTCGGCACCGACCTGATCCCCAAAATCTGCGACTTCCTCGCACGCACCTGACCCCCATGGCACCCCGGCGCGAAAACAACATCGCCTGGACACTCACCACCAGGGCCGCCACCGACCCCGGCCTTTCCGCCGTCATCGCGCCCACCAGCCACCATAACGATATTTCGCGGCGGCGTTACAAAACAACGACATTTGCCGAACTTGAAATTTCGGCCAATCGCCTCGCCCACGCCCTGCTGGCCAGTGGCATCACCCCCGGCACCCGCGCCGTGCTCATGGTCAGGCCCTCTCTTGAATTCTTCAGCCTGACATTTGCCGTATTCAAGGCAGGCATCATCCCCATCTTCATCGACCCCGGCATGGGCATCCGCGGCCTTGGCCACTGCATTGCTGAAAGCCAGGCCACCGCCTTCATCGGCATCCCCCAGGCCCACTTCGCCCGCCGCCTCTTCGGCTGGGGCAGGGGGGCGATCGATAAATTTGTCATGATCCGTTCTGACACCCGTATCAGGGCCCGCACCAGCCGCACCTTCTGGCATAGAATCCGCCTGGTAACCCAGCCCGACACTCCGCCTTCTACGTCAGTCACCGACGACCAGACCGCCGCCATTCTCTTCACCAGTGGCTCCACCGGCCCGGCCAAGGGCGTTGTCTATACACACCGCGTTTTTAATGCCCAGGTGCGTGCCCTGCAGGAACTTCTCCACATCACCCCCGGCGAGGTTGATCTCTGCACCTTTCCGCTCTTTGCCCTCTTCGCACCGGCCCTTGGCATGACATCTGTCATTCCGCGGATGGATTTCACCCGCCCCGGCCGCGTCAACCCGACTGAAATCATTGGCCCAGCCCGCCGATTCAGTGTCACCAATCTCTTCGGCTCGCCCGCACTCCTGCGCAGGGTGCAGGAATATGGCCGCCAGAATGATATTTCGCTGCCCCTGCTCAATCGCGTTGTCTCGGCCGGTGCCCCCGTGCCCGCTGATGTCATCGCCGGCGTGAAAAAACTGCTCCGTGCCAATTCGCAGGTCTTCACCCCCTATGGTGCCACTGAATCGCTGCCCGTGGCTTGCATCGGCTCCGACGAAATCCTTGGCGAAACCGCCGCCCGAACCGCCCGGGGCAGGGGCGTTTGTGTCGGGAAACCCGTTGCCGGAATGACGGTTCGTATCATTCCGGTCACCGATGATCCCATCCCTGCTCTCAGCCAGACCCGCATTCTGCCCGCTGGTGAAGTGGGTGAGATTGTTGTCAGTGCCGAACAGGTCACCCAGGCCTACGATGCCCGCCCCGAAGCCAACGCCAAAGCCAAAATTGCCGACGATTCCCAGCCCGGCTCGCCTCTCATGCACCGCATGGGCGACCTCGGCTATCTCGACACCCAGGGCCGGCTCTGGTTCTGCGGCCGCAAGGCTCATCGTGTCCACACAGCCCAGGGCCCGCTCGACACCATTACCACCGAAGCCATTTTCAATCAGCACCGCGCCGTGTTTCGCACCGCCCTCGTCGGCATCGGCGAAAAAGGCCACCAGAAGCCAGTCATCTGCGTTGAATTAAGGCCCGGCCTTCACCACTGGTTCACGATCGAGCAGGAACTGGCCGCCATGGCCACGGCCAACACCGCTCTCGCACAAATCACGAATTTCCTTCTACACAATTCATTCCCGGTCGATATTCGCCATAATTCCAAAATTTTCCGCGAAAAACTGGCCGTCTGGGCCGCTGAAAGGGTGCCGCAATGAAAGTGGGCATCACCGGCGGCGGCGGATTCCTCGGCGGGGCCATCGTGCGGCGGCTGGTCGCCAGGGGCGACACGGTCGTCAGCTATTCCCGCCAGTCTTACAACTGGCACACTGCACTCGGCGTCG
>JBJTRR010000904.1:0-2552 GCA_046076185.1 bacterium
TATGGGATGAAGACAACGGCTTTATCCTGAGCTACTTTATCGGAATTGCTCTGGCCCTGATGCTGTTCACCGTTCTGGCCAACCTGCTTGATTTCTGCGGGATCATGATTTTTCGAGAGAATGAATAAATCCCGAATCCACATTTCATATTGCGATGCCTTATCTCAAAGCTGTAAAACAACAGCATAAAACTTATAAAACTCACCTGATTTTCGAATTGATGTCAGCCGTTGGCGATACTCGACTCAAAAATTTCTCGCCCGTCCAAAGTCACGCCTGATACAGAACTTCCGCTGATTGATGCCATGCCCTGAAAACCCCGGGCTGGACACACAGCCAATTCCAGACGATGATGTTGATTATCAGGCATGGTTCCGGAGCGACCATGCCGCTCAAGAGGAGCACCGGCAGGCGGCCGCCGAGGCGGCACCCCGATTGACAAGGGAAAACTAATGGCCAGTCAGCCTTTTGTTCATTTGCACTGTCATTCTCATTACAGCCTGCTGGATGGAGCCAACCGGATACCCGAACTCATCGCCAAGTGCAAGGCGAACGACATGCCTGCCGTGGCCATTACCGACCACGGCAACCTTTACGGTGCCCTGCAACTGCTGCGCGAAGGCAAGGCCGGCGGCGTGAAGCCGATCATCGGCATTGAGGCCTATGTCGCCCCCGGCCGACGCTCGGAACGCACCCCCGGCGGCTGCAACGGCAAGGAAAACTATTTTCACCTGACCCTGCTGGCCAAAAACGGCAAGGGCGTGCGCAACCTCATGCGGCTATCCAGCAAGTCGTTTCTTGAGGGCTATTATTACAAGCCGCGTATCGATAAAGAAATTCTGGAAATGCACAGCGAAGGCATCATTTGCCTCTCAGGCTGCTGCTCGTCAGAACTTTCCGACTTCGTCATGCATGAAAAAACCGCTCAGGCCAAGTCGCTTTGCGAGTGGTATCAGAAAATCTTCGGGCCCGACAACTTCTTTATCGAAATTCAGGATAACGGCGTCAAAATTCAGCAATCAGCAAACACGGGCCTGATTGACATTGCCCGCAGCATGGGCCTGCCCATGGTGGCCACCAGCGACGCCCACTACCTGAACAAAGACGACGCCCACCCGCACGATGTTCTGCTGTGCGTGAACATGGGCAAGCAGTTCAGCGACCCGACCCGCATGAAATTCGAGTCGGAAGACTACCACGTGCGCACGCCTGAGGAAATGTATGCGGCCATGCCGCAGCATGCCGAGGCCCTCAAGCAATCGGCCCTGATCGCCGAAGGTGTCGAAGAATATTACAAATCAGCCGGCCTGGGCACGCGGCAATTCCCTTCCTTTCAGCCGCCTGACAAAAAAACGCCGGAAGAATACCTGCGAGAGCTTTGCGAATCTGGCCTGAAGCTGCGTTATGGCAATGAAATCACTCAGGAAGTGCGCGACCGCTTGGAACACGAGCTGGGCATTATCAATCGTATGGGCTTCGCCAGCTACTTCCTGATCGTGTGGGACTTTGTCCGCTTCGGCCGCGAAGTCGGCATTCCCAGCTCGGCCAGAGGCTCGGCCTGTGGGGCTCTTGTCAGCTATCTTCTGGAACTTTCGCACGTTTGTCCGCTCAAATACGACCTGCTTTTCGAACGATTTCTCGACCCGAACCGGGCCGAGGCGCCTGATATTGACATCGACCTTTGTCAGGAACGTCGCTATGAAGTCATTGAATATGTCAGGCGAACCTATGGCGAAGCGAATGTCGCCCAGATCGGCACCTTCGGCACCATGGCGGCCAAGGCAGCGATCAAAGACGTTGGCCGGGCCCTGGGCATTGAACTGGCCCGCGTAAATGCCGTCACGAAACTCATCCCCAAACAGATACATATCTCTATTCCTGAATCACTTGTGGCTGAGCCGCTGCTTCGCAAGGTCTGTGCCGAGCAAAAAGAGATTGACAAGATGGTGCGTCTGGCCATTCAGCTTGAAGGCCTGGCCCGCAGCGCCGGCACGCACGCCGCCGGCGTGGTGATTGCCGACCGGCCGCTGGAAGACTTGGTGCCCCTGCAGAAAATCCCTAACAAGGATAAAGACAAGGAATTTATCACCACCCAGTGGGAAATGGGCGACGTTGAAAAAGCCGGCCTGCTGAAGATGGACTTCCTGGGCCTGCGCAACCTGACGATTCTTGACAGGGCCGTGCGGCTGATTAACAAGCGGAATCCTGAAAATCCGGTTGATCTGACAAAAGTCCCGCTTGACGACCAGCCAACCTACGCCCTGCTGCAGCGGGGCGAGACCAAGGGCGTCTTCCAGCTTGAATCGCCGGGCATTCGCGAACTTCTGGTGAAGATGAAGCCCGACGTCTTTGCCGACATCATCGCCACCAATGCCCTGTATCGCCCCGGCCCGCTGAAAGGCGGCATGGTTGATTCTTACGTCAACCGCAAACACAAGCGGGAAGAAGCCGATTACCCGCACCCGGTGATGAAGGAAATACTCGAAGAAACCCACGGCGTGATGGTGTATCAGGAGCAGGTCATGCGCATCCTGAACCGCCTGGGCGGCATT
>JBJTRR010000905.1:0-5609 GCA_046076185.1 bacterium
AACGTCATCGAAATAATACGATAAAATGTAATTTGGCCAGATGAAGAATTAAAACAGCCAAGACCGGCCGAAACCGGAAATGGCTGTCATGAATTCAGGTATAACCGAAGTCACCAATCCCTGGAGCCTGCGATCAACCGAATTAAGTTCTCTGTGCATGGAGAGCGAAAGACGAATTGACTGGCTGAGTCGCAACTTCGTTTGATTCACTGACAATAGTATGCAATTTTCAGCCTGTCAAGAATTTCTTACCAGGCAATTTCAAAAAACCGCTTCAGCTAACATAAATCCAAGCTGAATCTGCGTGCAGAAAAACCTCTATCAATCGTCAGATTAAAGAGTTATCAAAACAAATCGCCTGTTAAAATCGCTTCATTCCTGCCTTGATTCATTCCTCGTATTTATCACTTTCCTGCTCAAGCATTTTCAGGTAGGAATCATATCGGCACTGAGAAATCAGGCCATTTTCCACACCACTACGCACAGAACAGCCCAGTTCCTGGCGATGTGTGCAATCCGGAAATTTGCAGTGTGGAATCCATGCCCGGAATTCTACAAAACCGCCTTCAATTTCACGCGGCGGAATTTCCCATAGTTCAAATTGCCTCAGGCCTGGCGTGTCAATCACCTTGGCGCCGTTTTCAAGTTCAATTAATTCGGCCGTGGTTGTAGTGTGTTTTCCCTTGAATGTCCATGAGGAAACCTCACCCACCCGCAAATTCAGGCCTGGCTCAATGGCATTCAAAAGCGAGCTTTTGCCCACACCCGATTGCCCTGAAAAAGCCGTTATGCCACGACTTACCAGCTTTTTCAGGCGATCAATGCCCTGGCCTGTCCTGACACTTGTCACCAGAGTATCATAACCCAGTTGTGAATAAAGCCCGATCACCCACTGGGCTGCGGCCATATCCACCAGGTCTGACTTGTTAAAGATCAGCACGGGCCGCACGCCGCCACGATGCGCCGCCACAAGATAGCGGTCAATCAGTGCCGGCTTGATACCCGGCTCTTCAAACCCGCTGACAATCAGAATCTGATCAATATTGGCCGCAATAATCTGGCCACGACGCCTGTAGCCTCTTTTCAGCATGCCATGGCGCGGCTCAATCGCTTCAATCCAGCCTGTGCCATCAGGCTCCGGGCGAATCCACACCCGGTCGCCCACAGCCACGGGGTTGCGATGCTCAATCGACATCGTCTTCAAGAGCCGCCGAACCTGACAGTTATAATCAGTGCCATCGTCCGTCTGCACAATATTGTGCAGGCCCTGCACACGAAACACAGTGCCCTGGCAGCAGGTGCTGGTGTCGATGCTTCGGGCAACAGGCTGGTCGTCGTCAGCCTGCTGGTCATCATTTTCCCTGACGATCGTACGATAACGCGAGAGTTCACCTCTGGCCCGTACCCGTTCGACCGACGCACGGTCGGCCGACTGGCCAGGGTCTTCAATAAACCCTCTCGTCAGGTCATTCTGGCGTGTCCGCTTCTGCCGGTTCTTGCGAAACTCGACACGGACTTTTTTTCGCGACATCTTCAACCAGCATTTTTGCCGTTGGCTGTACAGATCAATCTACGGTTAATTCAATATCCGCCCTGGTCAAGACTTCGACCAGGCAAGCGATTTGACCGTCTGGGCCAGCAGGTTACCCTCGTCCGTCAGGGCATAAACGTTATTCTTGCCTTCACGCCGTGGCTCGATCAGTCTGCCGTCACGCAGCTTGGCCAGGTGGTGGCTCACCGCCGGCTGGCTCTGCCCGCCAAGCTCATCGCAAATGGCACTGACATTATGCTCTGACTCAAGCAAAAGCAACAAAATCTGAAGCCTCGTCCGATCAGAAACCTGCTTTAGCATGTTGGCCGCATCGCGAATACCATTCAAAGAATAGGCGGCTTTGGCCGAACCATTCTTGCCACCTGTTGTCTTGGTCACACCACCCGACTTACCCCCGGCAGGGCGTCGCTTGGGGGCGGCTGTCGCTCGCCGGGCAACCGTTTTCCTCGTTGCCGGTAAGGTCTCTCTGGCGGTTGAACGTGACGCTGTTTTCTTGACTGCCCGTGTCTTCTTGACTGGCGGCATGGTGGGGGTCCCGGTCAGAACTGATGCAGGATTATATTGAAATGTTCCGAACAGGCCTTAATCTAAATGAAATCAAGCTATACGTCAAATCATATGTATGAATTTTTCTGGGTATGACTTCTGAAAAGCCTTTTTTATCAATAAATCTTACCCAAACTTATGTCGTATAACTTTGAAGTTATTGATAATCTCTCCCAGATGTATGCCGATATGACAATTCCTGAATTGAGCTTGTCAATTTTAGGACAGGAACAGGAGAACTTTCATTTCAGCAGGTTCATCAACCTCGATATCAGGGCCGTTTAATTCACGTTCGTTGAGCAATATGAAGAGTCTCTGAGGAGCTTGAAAAGGGGTCTGGCTCGCGGTAGCTCAGCCAGCGTGCCTGCCCCCTTTTTCCCAGAAGGAGAATGAAACGGCCCTGACTGTGATATCACTTCAAGATGAATTTTCCCGGGAAATTTGTTAAAGTCTTTCAATCAACAGCAGTGAAATGCATACGAATCGATCCGCCTGATTTCAGAACACTCCACCGAGTCTCAATATGCCTGCCAAATTCATTCATACCAGCCTCATTTTCAATCGATACACTGCATTACTGACATCTTCGATTTTGATGCTTCAGGGCACAAAATCATTCAGTGCCGACGTTCCCAAGGCAACCGACAGATATCGCCCGGCCATTGCTGAAGCTTCTGACGAAGGTCGTCAGGCCATCGCCCGGTTTCGCCTGCCAGCCGGCTCATCAATGACCCAGCTTGCTGCCGAGCCCATGCTGGCCAATCCTGTTGCTTTCAGCTTCGATGAAAAGGGCAGGGCATATGTGGTTGAAACCTTCCGCCACCACAAGGGCGTGACCGATATTCGCAGCCATATGGACTGGCTCGAAGATGACCTGGCAAGCCGCACCGTGGCCGACCGCGTAGCGATGTATAAAAAACACCTGAAAGACGAGTTTCCGACATATAATGTCGAGCAGGAGCGGGTTCGACTGCTGGAAGACACTGACGGCGACGGCATTTATGATAAGTCGCACGTTTTTGCTGATGGCTTCAAACAGCCGGAAGATGGCCTTGGGGCCGGCATTCTGCCACGCCGGGGCGATGTTTATTTCACCTGTCTGCCAAAGCTCTGGCTGCTGAAAGACACCAATAACGATGGCCAGGGCGAGGTTCGCAAACCTTTGCTTGATGGCTTTGGCGTGCATGTCGGGTTTCTCGGCCACGATTTGCATGGCCTGAAAATCGGCCCCGACGGCCGCCTGTATTTCACTATCGGCGATCGTGGTATCAATGTCAGAACACCTGAAGGCAAGCACCTGAACCTGCCCGATACAGGCAGTGTCATGCGGTGCGAGCTTGACGGCTCAAATATGGAAATTTATTGCTATGGTTTGCGAAACCCGCAGGAAATCGTCTTTGACGAGCTGGGTAACCTTTTTACACACGACAACAATAGCGATTCAGGCGATAAGGCCCGCGTCACCTATCTGACTGAAGGTGCCGACCACGGCTGGCGCATCGGTTATCAGTTTTTTCAGGATCGCGGCCCGTGGAACCGCGAAAAGATGTGGTATCCACCCTTTGAAGCCCAGCCCGCCTACATCGTGCCGCCCATCGACAACCTGGGCAATGGCCCCTCAGGCCTGGCCTATAATCCGGGCCTGGGCCTGGGCGGGCGACTGAAAAACACCTTTCTGGTGGCTGATTTCAAAGGCTCCAACACACTTTCCGGCGTTCGCACTTTCAAACTGGCCAACAAGGGTGCCGGCTACAGCATGAGCAGCACGGAAGATTATCTCTGGGGCATGTGCGTAACTGACCTCGACTTCGCCCCTGATGGCTCGCTGGTGCTGAGCGACTGGGTTGACGGCTGGGCCCAGCCCGGCAAGGGCCGGCTTTATCGCCTGGCCTTCCCTGACATGGCCGGTAACAAGGCCCTTCAGGAAACGGCCCGCCTGATTGGCGAAGACCTGACGAAGCGCGATGTGAACGGGCTGGCCCCGCTCCTGAGCCACCCGGACATGCGCGTGCGGCAGGAAGCCCAGTTTGCCCTTGTGGGCAAAGGTGCCAATGGTCGCGAGGCGCTGGCCAAAGCCGCAATGGGTGGCGATTCATTATTCGCACGGCTGCATGGTATCTGGGGGCTGGGCATGATCACCCGTAAAGATCGATCGACCCTGGCTGGCATCCGCAGCCTTTTGAAAGATTCAAACCCTGAAATTCGTTTTCAGGCGGCTGAAATTCTGGGCGACCTGAAAGATACCGATAACCAGGCCACTTTGACACTTGTTGACCTGCTGAAAGACGAATCGCCACGCGTGCGATTCATGGCCGCCCAGGCTCTGGGCCAGATTGGTGCCAAATCAGCCGCCAATGCCATTCAAACTGCTGTGGCCGAAGCCAACGACAAAGACCCCTGGCTGCGGCATGCCTATTCGCTGGCCCTGGCCCGCATTAACGACGAATCTGTTCTGGCCGCCATGCTGGCCGACGAAAGGCCGGCCCTGAGGCGTTCCGCTGCTGTGGCCCTGCGTCGAACGGGCTCGGCAGGCATTGCCAAACTTCTGGAAGATCAAGATCTGAACATTGCCCTGGAAGCCGCCCGGGCCATAAACGACGAACCCGTCCCTTCAGCCATGCCCGCCCTGGCCGGCTTGAATCTGGATCAGGCCCAGCGCGACCCGGCCCTGCTTGAGCGTGTAATTGCCGCCAACACCCGCGTGGGCGACGCCCAGTCCGCCGGCCGTCTGGTGGCAATCGCTGCCAGAGAATCATTGCCCGCCGACATGCGCATCAAAGCACTTGAAGAACTGGCCCGCTGGGGTGAATCGCAGCCACGAGACGCCGTTGTGGGTGTCTGGCGGCCCATCGCCGCCCGAAATGCTAATGATGCCCGCAGGCAACTGGCCACATCCATCAGCCGGCTGCTGGTTGACAAAAGCGAAGATGTGAAAAAAGCTGGCGCCATGGCCGCTGGCTCGCTGAAAGTCAGTGAAGCCGGCACATCACTGAAGGTGGTTGCTGCCGACCCCGGCCTGGCAGGCAAAACCCGGGCCCAGGCCCTGAAGGCTCTTGCTGAAATAAAATCGCCGGATCTGGCAAGTGTGGTTGAAATGGCCGTGGCTGACAAAGACCCTGCGTTCCGGTCAGAAGGCCGAAGCCTGCTGGCCAGCCTTGAGCCGGGCCGGGCCGTTGAGCTGATTCGCGACGTGCTGGAAAACGCCTCGAACCGCGAAAAGCAGGCGGCTTTTGCCACTCTGGAAGCAATGAATGATTCCCGGGCCGACAGCCTGCTGGCGGAATGGATGAAACGCCTGACCGACGACAAAGTTCCGGCCGCCGTAAGGCTTGACCTGCTTGAAGCGGCATCGCAGCGGGCAAAAGCCGAGAAAACCACACTGGTACCCCTCTTAGAAAAGTATATTTCGGCCAAAAGCCCTTCCGACCCGCTGGCAGCGTGGCTGGAATGCCTGGAAGGTGGCCGGCCCGAGGAAGGCCGGAGCGTTGTATTAAACAGCACGGCCGGCGCC
>JBJTRR010000906.1:0-1492 GCA_046076185.1 bacterium
CTGGCCGCCGCTGTTGACCTGGCCGATCGCTACATCACCGGCCGCTGCTTCCCTGACAAAGCCATCGACGTCATCGACGAAGCCGGCGCCCGCGTCCGCCTCAAGGCGATGACCCGCCCGCCCGACCTCAAGGAAATTGACGACCAGATTGAGCGTCTGAATCAGGACAAAGAAGAGTCGGTCGCCAATCAGGACTTCGAGCGTGCCGCCGCCCTTCGGGACCAGGCCGACAAGCTCAAGAAGAAGAAAGAGCAGATCACCCGCGAATGGCGTGAACGCTCCAAAGAGATCGACGGCACCGTTGACGAAGACGTCATTGCTGAAGTCGTCTCGAAAATGACCGGCATTCCGCTCACCCGCATAGAAGCCGAAGAATCGGCCCGCCTGGTGCGTATGGAGTCTGAGCTGCGCAAGAAGGTCATCAGCCAGGGCGAAGCCATCAAGCGCATCAGCCAGGCCGTGCGTCGCAGCCGTGCCGGCCTGAAAGACCCCAAGCGGCCAATCGGCACGTTTATCTTCGCCGGCCCGACCGGTGTTGGTAAAACCCTGCTGGCCAAGAGCCTGGCCGAGTTCATGTTCGGCGACGCCGACGCCCTGATCCCGATCGACATGTCGGAATATCAGGAAAAGCACAACGGCAGCCGCCTGATTGGTGCCCCTCCCGGTTATGTCGGCTATGAAGAAGGTGGCCAGCTTACGGAAAAAATTCGCCGCAGGCCCTATGCCGTGGTGCTTCTCGACGAAATTGAGAAGGCTCACCCGGAAGTCTATAACATGCTTCTCCAGATCATGGAAGAAGGCCGCCTGACCGACTCGTTCGGCCGGCATGTTGACTTCAAAAACGTGATCCTGATCATGACCACCAACGCCGGTGCTGATGTCATCGCCCGCGAAAAGGGCCTTGGCTTCCACGTGGAAGAAGACGAAGCCAGCTCATACCACGAGATGAAAAGCTCGCTCAAGTATGAACTTGACAAGTACTTCCGGCCCGAGTTCCTGAACCGGCTTGACGACGTCATCGTCTTCCACAAGCTCAACAAGACCGACTACGCCCAGATTGTCGATATCGAACTTTCCAAGGTTCGCAAGCGTCTGGCAGAACGCAATCTTGCGATTGAGCTGAGCGAAGCCGCTCGTAACTTCGTCATTGAAAAGGGTAGCGACTCCACCTATGGTGCCCGCCCACTGCGCCGGGCTATCGAAAACCTGATCGAAGACCCAATGTCAGAAAAGATTCTGATGGGCGAATTCGTCGGCAAGAATCTGATCAAGATCGACGTTCAGGGCTCGGGCGAAGATCGTTCGCTTTCATTCGACCCGGTCGCCACCGACGATGCCCCGGCCCTTGCCGCGGCCACCAGCAATTCAGGCCCGGAATCGCCCAAAAAGGCGTAAGGCTCTACCCAGAATTAACTTGCGAATCACGGGCGATATCTGTTGCCCGTGATTTTTCTGTAAATAGCGTCAGTTTTTTGATTTTTGGCCCTTTTTT
>JBJTRR010000907.1:0-8741 GCA_046076185.1 bacterium
GAAGGCGACTCGATGGACTTCGCCTTTGAAGAAATCCCCCTGAAACTGGCCAAAATACCGACCAGGGCAGATCTTGATAAGGAAGCGAAAGACGCCAATATTTACATCGCGGCCCGGGCGAAAACCCTTACGGAAAAGCTGGAAAAAGACGGGAAATTAAACCCGGCCTATCCTTACCCGCTGCAGGCCTGGCGGCTGGGTAATGATATTGACTGGCTTTTCATGGGCGGCGAGGTTGTGGCCGATTACAGCCTGAGGTTCAAGCGATCCAACGGCTCAAGCCGCACCTGGGTCACAGCCTATTGCAACGATGTCTGTGCCTATATTCCCAGCCTTCGCGTACTGAAGGAAGGTGGCTATGAAGGCGCCACATCGATGATCTATTACGGCCAGCCCAGCCCCTGGGCCGAAGCAGTGGAAGATGACATTGCCGCCGCCGTGGCGAAGCTGATCAGTCAGGTGTCAGGGAAGAAGTAAAATACAATCAACCGGGATTCATGAAATAAAATCGTGAATCCCGATTTTATTTGATTTCATTTTAATTTGAGTGCATAACCCATATCACCACCTGCACCAGCACAATTTTTAACATCAGCCATGTCCAGTGGTGAACCCTGGGAAAAACCTGTCGCAAGTCCTGCAACAGATGATAGCTCGCAAAAACGCCCGGCGCTGCCGCATAAGTGCCCACCAGCAGGCCGCCCACCAGCACGCCCCACTTGCCAGTGTGCGTAAGGGCCGCAAAAATGCCCGGCACAGGCTGGTTGGGCTGGCCAAAAGCAGCGATGATCAAAAGCCCCATGGCCGCGGCAACCATCAGGCCGCCCGTCAGCCCCACCACACCGCCAATCATAATGTCGCTTGCCCTGTGCAGGCCCATGCCCCAATCGGCTGCGAAAACGGCAATCACCAGGCCAAAAGTGAATGTCCACCAGAAGGCATGCCAGAAGGCCCGGGCCGGGTCGGCAATCGTTTCAACCGGAAAAATCAGCGATTCTTCGCCCTGCTGCAATTGACCGATGGCCATCAGAAAAAGCGTGCTTAGAAGAATGGCAATCAGCACGGGAACATAATCAAGCAGGGCTGCGATGATGCGTACCATGCCATAACCAATGGGAATGACCCACAGGGCCCAGGTGGCCGTCGTCAGATAGCGAATGAATGCCGATGGCTCATCGGCCAGATAACCGGTGAACTGCAATGTCTGAAAATACCAGCCAGCCCCCTTGTCAATGGCCACTGCAAGCACCAGCAAGGCTAGCGCACCGTGCGTGATCAGCACCAGCCAGCGGCCAGGTGCAGGGTCAATAAATCTGCCGGTGAAATCGGCCAGCACGCGCCGAAGTGGCTTGTTTTGTGATCGAACCAGAAAGGCCAGCACAAGAAAAACGGGCAAAACGGCAACTGAGCCAAACATGGCCCCGAAAAAGCTGAACCGCACACCGCCGAAGGGAAGGCTGCCAGCCGCCAGGCCATCAAGCCAGGGCAACCAAAGGGCCGCGCCAATCAACCCTGGTGTCAGCCCTTTGGTCCAGTCGCGAATCGCTTCAGGCTCGGGGTTTTCATCCCAGAACCGTCGCCACACTGGCACGCCATTAACCGGCTCGCCGATGGATACCGGCTCGTTCGCCACGGCGATGTGCTTTTCATTCTCAGTGGCTGGTTCTGAATTCGGTTCTGTCATGCAACTCAGTATTTTTTATTGGCGATGAAAAATGCAATAGATTGTTAAAACAATAAAGGCGAAGCGCGAACCTCGCCTTTATTGCTATTATCATGACCTGCAGTGGTGCCGCGTCAGGAATGCTGAAATTTATCAGGCCTCGAACGATTCGGTCGGCATACCCGGCACATCCGGATACTGGTCGCCCGCCACGTTCATCGCCTTATAGCCACCCTTGCCCTTGTAATAAAGCAGCAGCAGGGCGTAGCAGATAAACATCGTGGCCGGCACGGCAGCCGTAATCTGCAAAGCCTGGCGGCCACCATAAAGCCCGGCATCGGTCACCAGCGGCTTGTCAATGCCCTCTTCCTGCTTGGCCCGGTTCCACCAGTCAACCAGGGCCTGCTGGTTCTTAATGGCTTCGGCACTGCCACCTGTGGCGTTCAGTTTTTCAAGGTCAGCCGCCAGACTCTTGCCGCCATCTTCCAGCACGCCCACCTTCTGGCCATTTAGGCCTTTGGTCTTGAGCGAGAAGAAGGCGTTTTCATTGTCGGCCATATAGAGTTCGTAAGTGGCGGGCGATTTTTCCTTGAGGTAGTTCGAAGCATTCGAGTCCTGGAAGAACCCGATGCCAGGGCCGCCCAGCAAGCCCGCTGAAAGCATGCCCACACCACCGGCTGCACCAATGGTGATAGCCCCACCCTTTGGGAATTGCTCAGAAACCACGGCCAGCATCGTCGGCCAGAGGAAGGTCTTGCCCATACCATAAACCGTGGCGGCAATCACGCAGAAGGCCAGGCTATCGGCATTAGCCAGAAGTGTCAGGCCCAGTGTGCCGAAGATGGCCGAAACGGCCAGCAGGCCCAGCGGCGATGTCTTCTCAACAATCGGCCCGGCAAAGAATCGCAGGGCAAACATCAGGCCCGAGGTGTAAACAAACAGCAGAAGCCCGTTCTGCTTGCTGTTCATAATGGCGCCGGTAATCTTGCCAATCCAGCTGTCGGTGCCCAGCTCAACATAGCCCACCATCGCATGCACCAGCAGCATGAAGGCAAGCACAAGATGCCCCGGCTTGAATCCGGTGGAAACACCGAAAACAACCAGTAGAGCCACGCCCAGCCCCGCTGCAACGGCCTGCGGCAGACCAAGGTCGTTCTGAAAGAAGAGAGCCAGCAGCACACACAGCACAGCCGCTCCTGTGAGGCCAAGCTCGCCCAGCATTTCTTTGTAGGATACGCCCGACTGGCTGGCTTCGGTCTTGGGGAACTTCTGACCCAGCAGCATCACGCCGTAAAGCACTACGGGAATCAGGAAGAGTGAAATCTGAATCTGCCAGGCCACCGGCTTGGCGTTATCAGGGTTCAGAAAATAGCTGGCCAGACCACCCACAATCAGACCACCAGGCCAACCGGCATGCAGAATATTCAGGTAGTGGGTTTTTTCTTTGGGGAAAAGTGTGGCCACCAGCGGATTGACGACGGCCTCGGCAATACCGTTACCCACGGCAAACAGGAACATGCCCCAGAAGAGGCACTGAAACGCCAGGCTTTTGCCGCCGGCCGCAAAAGCCAGCCCCGTAGCCAGCGTGAGACCGGCCGAAACCAGGTGTACGATGAAGGCCGAGATCATGAGCTTGTCAAAGCCGACTTTGTCAGCCAGCAGCGACGAAATCAGGATGATGATGCCGAAGCCAGTCAGCCCGCCACCAGTGATGGCACCCAGCTCTGACTGCGTAAAACCATAGCTTTCGGACCATTGGCCCAGAATGCCGGCCCGGATTGAAAAACCTACACCGGCGGCCAGAATCGCCATGAAACCGGCCCACAAAAGCCGCTTGGCATTGGGTGCGGTTGCACCGTCAGATGTCGTCATTATCTCGTTCACCCTGGTCTGATGGTTATTACGTTCATGGCCACCGCCCGGCTCAAAATCCTGAAAATGACATCACTGTCATCTGCCCCTGCGGGCGGCCAGGATTCACCGGCGACCATTTTTACCTGTTCGATAAAAGCGGACGGGATT
Organism: bacterium; assembly: GCA_046076185.1. Classification (GTDB taxonomy): domain Bacteria; phylum Planctomycetota; class Planctomycetia; order Isosphaerales; family Isosphaeraceae; genus QWQI01. Next base: position 3,686 of record JBJTRR010000907.1, read on the forward strand.
TGATCAGGGAGAGACCTTTTGCCACAACCTTGTGGATATCAGGCGAAAGGCTTGAGGTCGATCAGGATTCCGCTTCTTTGGCTTGTTGGCATTTATAACGTGAAAGCGGCCGGTTCGCAAGCGATACGCATCAGGTTTTCCGCCACGACCTGCCGACACTCTGGAAAATCAAGAATCATCCCTACGTTCACCCCACAGGGCACCTGCCAATGCCTGCCAAGCCACAACAAAAAAAGGCGTGGCCCGTGGCACACGCCCTATTGCGTATTGAGAACAGCGCGGGCCGGGTCAGTAAGAATCGGCACTGACCACTTCGCCGCCATTACGCGTGCCAATGGCCCACCATGTCTGCTTGCTGACCGAGTCTTTCACGAACTTCACCGAACCATCGCCGAACAGCGTGTTCACCCCGCCCGGGTGGAAGCTGCGTGAAGCAAAAAGCCCTGAGCCGGCCGGGCCGACATTCGTAATTGTCCAACTGCCGCAGTTCGGCGTTTTCGAGTTCGGTGTCAGGCCCATATTGGCAATGGCACCCACCGCCACACGGCCGTTCGACCAATAAACGTGGCCGTTATTCCACTGGCCGCCGGGCGTTGTGTTGCGGGCCGCCGAGCAGGCCGCTTCATATGTGGCAAGCTCAGCCGCATTCTGGGGGAACACACCATTATTCCCGGGCGCAAACCCGCCCAGCGAGAAAGCGTCAGACTTGCCGGCCGCACTGGCGTTGCCATCGCCACGCACCACTTCAAGCACCATCACCGTATTGCTGGTGCCGTCAGTGAATTCCGAGATTGTCTTAACCTTCGCACCGGCAAAGGCACCAAAGTCGGGGTTGGTGCCATCGCCCCAGCGCCACTGTGGCCCATAGCTGGCCGCATAATTGGTGCCGAAAATGTGCGGCGATTCAACTTCAGACGGGCACAAAAACGAGCTGACCACGCTGTTGCGGGTGGTGAAATTGGCTGAGGCATCGCTGCAACCGGTCACGCAGGCCACGTCCCAGTTAAAGGCATTATACAGGTTTCGCCCTTCAATATTCACAGCAATGCGCACCAGAAAGCTGGCACCCTGGTCGGGGCTGTTGCCGCCCTGCTGGCCAGTTACCCCGGCGAACGACATCGCCGGAAAGGCGCCATTCGCATTTTCATAATTGTGCAAGGCAAGGCCAATCTGCTTGAGGTTGTTGACGCACTGGGCCCGCCGGGCTGCTTCACGGGCCGACTGCACTGCCGGCAACAGCAGCGAAATCAGCACGGCAATAATGGCGATAACCACCAGCAGTTCGATGAGTGTAAAACCTTTGTTTTGCTTGTCTTTTCGTTTCATCTGGAATTTCCCCGGTTATGATGATGTGATCGTTGCTTTATTTTTTCGGGGCCGCGGCCGGCTTCTTTGACGCACCCTTGGCAGGCGCCTCGGGCTGTTCGACAATCTCGGGAATGGTGCCGCCCCCCTCGTAAATCTTGGTGGGAACCGACGACCCGCCGGAACAGCCAGATTCAATAAGCAGCACAAATCCGACAAACGCAAAAGCCAGCCGCTTCAGGAGGCTTGATTGGCTGAAACCCATTTTTTGAACTCCATTCGGCGATTGGTGCAGAAATGCTGTTTATCCATAACATCATCCGGTTTATGAGCATATGGATCTATCTGGTTTTAATGGATAAGCTCATGAATATCAACAGAAAACCAAAAACGAACGCCATTTTTCTGAAAGAAGCGTGGCACTGATTCTGCCCGATTCTTGCTTGAATTCAAGAGGATTAACTCTGATTTGCCAGCCCCCACAGCACATAAGACGCCGACTCACCCGCCTTTTGCCACTGGCCACCACGCACCGGCGGCTTCTGCAGCGAATCCGCCGGCAAAAGCAGCCAACGCGGGGTGTATTTCTTCATAAATGCTGCTGATTCGCCATTTTCCAGCTGGTCAAAAACTGCCAGTTGCCGGGCCCTGATCTTCTCTCTGTCCCACTCAGGCCTCGTATCAGCAAATATATACATCTTGAAAACCTGATCGGCAGGCCGCGCCGCCAGGCTTTCACGCGTGCCACCCATCAGCCAGTAATTCAGGGTGTATCGCTCAATTACCTCATCATCCGACATCAGTGAGGTGTGTGCCGAGTGGGGTTCGTGAAATAACAGCCGTCCGCCGGGCATCGATAATGAAAGAATCCGCCCTGCCTGCATGCCCGCAATGCACGCCCGGCCATCATCGGCCGTGGCTGAAACAGTGGCACGCATTGGCTTGACACCCTCAAACCATTGTCGCATTTCAATTGCATGCGGGGCCAGAGTCGCTTCCTCATATCGCAGATACAAACCAGTCAGACACATAACCAAAACGATGGCCACAGCCACTTTTGGCTGGTTTCGCCCAATCAGAAATGCAATCAGCCCGGCATAAATCACAACCGCCAGAAACGGATTAATGACATAAAGATAATGCCAGTTTTCAAATTCAATTCCCGTGATGAGCACACTGATCGAAAGCAGATAGGCCACACTGCCGATTGAGGCGAAAAGCACAAGCCCGCGATGCTTCAGGCGAAATGCAATCAATAATGCAATGACAATCTTCAACCAGGCCCAGCGGTTTGATACATTGACCCAGCGCATGATATGGCCAGGCGGAATAACCTGCCCGCGGCCGACTCTGTCAAGTATCGGTTTCATTTCAGGGCTTGAAAATGTCTCGGCATTTGCCAGAATCTGTGGCAGACCAATCGCAATTCCGGCACATAATGCAATCAGGGCGATGAGAGAGGCGTTGCGATATTCCGTTTTTTTCCACTGGTCATAAATGAAATAAAGCCCGAGACAAAGCCCGCCGCCGCAGAAAAGGCCCGTCCACTGAAAGAAATAAAGTGAAACCGTGAGCGCAGTGAGCAAAACACCCGCCACGGCAGGCCACTTGCGCCAGACAAGCAACGCCGGCGAAAGATACGCTGCAGCCAGCAGTGAAAAAGGCAGATTCCAAAGCGGGGTGATCACCCGATAAAGCGTGAAAGCGGTCGCTTCGCCCTTGGCGGTGCGGCCTTCAATCACCCAGTAATAAAGCAGCCGGAAGTTTTCAAACAAGACGCGGCCTTCAGCAAAACCGGCGTCGGAAAGTGCCAGAAGTGTGCAGCAGATGGCAACAAAGAGCGATTTTTTCCATTCCAGCCGAAATGAAATAAAAACCAGATAAATGCAAACGCCAGCCCCAAAACCGCCGTAAATCCGCCAGAACTGACCAAGGCTGATGGGGTCGTAGCCCAGCGCCGTAGCCATGTGCGATGTCGGCACAAATTGCATCCAGCTGTAATTGGTGGGCACGTTGCGGTCGGCCTGAACAAAGACGTCGCGCATCTGCCACGAACCATCCATCGCCGGCTTGGCCACCATGCGGTAAAGCACTTCATCCTGGTCGTGATAAAACTCCCAGGTACCAAATTGCATTTTCATGGCTGCATGCGGAATAAATGCAATCAGGCTGCCAAAAAGGCCACAGAAAAGGCAGGCAAACAAATGCAATTTCAGTCGGGCCATGGCTTTAGTCAACACCTGCGGTTTTCTGGTCTGCCGGCCCTGGCAAAGAATTTCAATTGAAGCCTGTCAGCCCGGATTTCTGCTCCGGGCAAATGCAATCAGTCGCTCGGCTGCATTTTTCAGCGTCTCGTCCTTCTTACAGAAGCAGAATCGCACAAACTGACTGGCGGGCTGGCGGTCCAGAAAGAAGCTTGAACCGGGCACGCCTGCCACTTTCGCGTCCTGCACCAGGGCCTGGGCCGCCTCGCGGTCGTCGGCATAGCCCAGCGAAGAAACATCAGCAATCATGTAGTAGGCACCCTGGGGCACATTGTGCGGCAGCCCGGCCTGCGAAAGTGCGCTGGAAAGCAAATCGCGCCGGTTCTGATAATCAAGTGCAAGCTTGTCGTAATATCGCGGCTCCATGCGGTAAGCATAAGCCCCGGCCCGCTGCAGTGGTGCAGCCGCACCAATCGTTACAAAGTCGTGCACCTGACGCATGACTTTCGTCAGTTCTGGCGATGCGACAATCGTCCCGATACGCCAGCCTGTCACGGCATAGGTTTTTGACATGCCGGAAATGACTATCGAACGGTCGGCCATGCCTTCAACGGCTGCCATCGAGATATGCCGCCGATTGTCATAAAGAATATGCTCGTAAATTTCATCGGTAATGGCGATGGCATTATATTTCTGGCACAGGTGAGCCACAGCGTGCAGATCTTCAAAATCCATCACCGTGCCGGTGGGGTTGGAAGGGTTGCACAGAATCACCGCCTTGGTGCGATCAGTAAACGCAGCGGCCAGTTCGTCGAGATCAATCCGCCAGTGGGGTGGGCGAATGGTGATAAACCTGGGCGTGGCCCCGGTCAGCACGCAGTCGGGCCAGTAATTTTCGTAAAATGGCTGGGTCAGAATGACTTCATCGCCGGGGTTGATGATGGCCGTGAGGGCGACGATCATGGCTTCGGTGGCGCCGCAAGTCACGGTGATCTGCGTCTCGGGGTCGATATTCACCCCCTGGTGCCACTGATACTTAAACGCGATTGCCTCACGCAAGAGCTTGTCGCCACAGGTGATGGCGTATTGATTGACGTTGTCAAGAATGGCCTGGCAGGCAGCTTTTTTCAGTTCAGGCGGGGCAGGGAAGTCGGGCATGCCCTGGGCCAGATTCAGGGCCCCGTGGCGGGCCGCCAGCACCGACATGCCGCGGATGACACTTTCGGCAAAGCGCGATGCCCGTTGCGACATTTCTATGGGGGTTGCTGACATCGACATTTCCCTGATTTTTCTCTGGTCAGGAATCTGTTCTACCACTTTGCCGGGAAAAGTTCAAACCACCATGCCGCCACCGTTTCACCAGATAAACATACCGCCAGACTTCGCCGCGAATCATCTTCTCTCTCAAATCATCAGCTTTCAAGAATTGTTGTTATTGTTCCGATAAACTTTTAACTCAAAACCCGGCGAGTCGTCGTGTCAACAATCATCTGGTTGAAGACCATGTCCGTTCCATGTGCTCAATGTCGATTTCTTCACCATTTCTG
>JBJTRR010000908.1:0-2716 GCA_046076185.1 bacterium
TCAGCGTTTCCCTAGGCATCATCCGGCTGAAAAACCGCACTGATCCATCAGCCATTGAGGCGTTATAACCACCCACATGCTTCGAACCAACCATCGCCGTAGGGTCATTCGGGTTGAAGTTAATATCCTCAGGCTTTGTCCATTCCACCGGCTCAGTGCTTTCGACAACCATCATTGTGTTGGACGTCCCATCAATGACATCTCCTACTCTTATTTTTGATCCTTCAGTGCCGTCGAACAGAGTACTTTTGCCGCTGAAAACCCTATAGCAGGTAGTGCCTTCATCTGTCGGATGACTCGGGCAGATAAAAACTTTTGGCATGCGTGCCAGGAGTTTTTTGTTATGCGGGCTATCCCACGGCTCATTCAGATGAAATTCCTTGTAAAGATCGTTTTCATCTATGTAAGGCAAAATGGCCACCCGCCAGCTCAGAAGCGGCTTTCCATCCTTGTCGGTAATGGCCTGTCGCGGTAAGGTATCTTCAGTCGCATGATAATTAAGCATGGCCAGTGCCATCTGCTTGAGATTGTTAGTGCACTGGGCCCGCCTTGCGGCTTCACGTGCCGACTGCACCGCCGGCAGAAGCAGCGATACAACTACCGCGCTTGCCGCTGTGCTCACAGCACCCGGCGAAGGCACAGAATTGCGAGACTCGATAACCAATCCGTCCTTATTCACTTCTGCCGAAAACAACCCTCGCTTGATAAACCGTCTCATGTCTTCAGGCCTGGGCATAAGCGACAAGTTGATTTTGACTGGCAATTCTCCGATATCCTCACCGCGTGCTGCCATTTGATTTTTGAACGCTTCCATCGCCGCAGGCAGGGCTGAAATCATTTCGGGAAACGAGCTGGCATCGTCACTCAGACTAATCATCATGGCATTGCCCGGTATTTCCTGCCTCAGGCTGGCAAATTCGCCTGTGAATTCGAATCGTTTGCCACGCCCATCGGCAACAGTAAATACTTCATTCGCTGCCTTTTGCGAACTTGCAATCACCATCGCCTTCTGACCAATCCAAATCACCGGCCGATATGGCGATTCACCGGGTCCAAACAGGCCTTCGGGCAGTTTCACAACCCAGGCTTTTGAGCCGGCCACGCCACGAATCGGCTCAATTGCAGCCACGCCTCTGACCCGATTTTGAACCTCGGGAGGCATCTGTCGCAGGTATCCGCCGATAAAACCATTGATGAAATTTTCAAGAACAGGCCTGAGCCTCTCAAACGCGAGTTCAAAAAACTCGCCGTTCTTAAGCTCAAAAGCAACAAATGTCTCATCCACAGGCCTGGCCTGTGCTTTGCTTTTGTAAGAACCAAAGGCCATCCCCGGGCCCAATAGATCAATCACATATTTTTTGAGATCAACACCAACCTCGACCCGAAAATCCTGCATGAACCGATCAGCACGCAGGCGTGAACCCGGGTTCATCACCTCAACCATACCGAGAATCTTCTCATAAATCTTTTCAAGATCAAATGATACAGCGGTAAAACTGCGGCTCGCGGCTGGTATCGGCAACGCCTTCAAGTCCACCGATGGGCTATCCATCAGGCTCAGCAGTCCTTTGCGGGGCGACGGTGCTTCCACTCGCAGTTGCCCAACAAATTGCCCACTTTCCAGACCAAATTTCAGATTCACTTTCTTTAGGCCGTCGAGCCCCAGTTGCACAGCCTCAGGCGGCATGGGAATCGCCGAAACATCAAGCGATGCAACAGCAACAGGCGTAAAAGTTTTCGAACTTCGCCAAAGCTGCTTGTAAAAGGCATTATCTTTCAGGCTTTTGCCCTTACCCTGCATCAAGTCCAGCGATGGCGAAGACTTACCAACACTGATCACCGTATCCTGCTTATCCAGAATCACCGTCACCATACTTCCGGTGGACCGCAGAACATCGCGACCGGCAATTTTCTCGACTTTCGCCTTGTCATTCCCGACATCCTGATCATTAATTTGCTGAATAACTTCTTTCAGTCCGGGTCGCTTGTCCACATCCGGAAGCACAAGAACCCCTGTTGGCTCATCAGCACCCGGAGAATGATAAATGGCTATCGTAAAGCCCTGCTCCAAAAAATATTCCGGCACGAGATCAATTAATTTGCTATTGATCTCCTCAAATGGTGATTCTTTTGCTTTCGACTTGGCAAAAACGCGTGCCTGCCGGGCCAGATCAACCAGCATTGCCCGCATGGTAGTCTTGTCTAACAATTGCTTTATATCTGCTTTATTCCACTCAGCCAAATGGCTTGCCATTCCATCAAACTGGAAATAAAAAATCAGATTCTGCTGGGGCAGCCAGCTGGCAACCCGTTCTGTTCTTTCATCACCATATATCATTGATGAATAGGGGATTAACAATAAAATGAAAACAATCAGCCCGATCAAACGCGATTTCATGTGCGGCCTCCTGTTGCAAAATGAATGACTTCCCGGTCAGGTCGAGATTATCATTTTGGCCAATCATCCGCAAACCCTTTTCAGCATGAAGCTTAAAATTCATTTCAAACAACAGGGAAACATTTTCTTTTGCCAAAACTGCCACTGAATAAACAATGAGCAGGCACTTGAAGATTGAAGAATTGTGTGTTATGCTAAGCAGGTAAATGGTGAGAATACAGATTCGATTTGGTGGCTTTGCCACCTCAATTGCGAGTGATCAGATATGCCGAATACCCCGTCCGCGATCAAAAGACTGAAGCAGAGTAACAAGCGTCG
>JBJTRR010000909.1:0-3001 GCA_046076185.1 bacterium
CTCGTAAATGCGGCAGCGGCGGGTCGGGCGGTCGTCGATAGCCGGAACCTGAAACCGGGCAACCTTGGCCGTGACTTCCGGCTCGAAACCAAACCGGTTTTGCTTCAGGTTAATGCCTTGAATCACTTCGCGGCGAAAAACCTTATAGCAGACTTCCATGTCCGTAAGGTTCAGGTCGGTGAACATGTTTGACATCCATGTGAGCACCCGATTGCCCATCGAATGCCAGAAATGCAGCACCCGGTGCGTTTCTCCGATAAAACGCGAGCCGAAAACCACATCGGCACGGCCGTCAACAATCGGTTCAATCAGTCGTGGAAATTCCGATGGGTCATATTCCAGGTCGGCATCCTGGACAATAACAATCTGCCCGGTGGCCAGCGCGAAACCTGTTCGCAAAGCCGCGCCCTTGCCTTTATTCACTTCATGAAAAGCAATAGTCAGGTCGGTTTCCTGCCCAGCCATTTTCTGAAGCATTTCACGCGTGCCATCTTTCGAGCAGTCGTCAACCAGGATAATCTGCTTGCGAATTGGCACGGCACGCACTCGATCAAGAATCAGGTGCAGTGTTTCCCGTTCGTTATAAACCGGAATGACAACGGAAAGAACCAGATCAGAAGGCATGGGGTAGATACCCAGCCTTTTACAAACACCAGGGCCCAGCAATTTTGAGATCTGATCAAAAGCAGTCGGCTCGCTTGACATATGTTAGCCTTGATCGTGATGATTCTGAACTTCCGACATTTTTTCTCGTTTCAATTCAACACAGACTGCGATGAAATATCATTTTCTGCTTTGCCAATTTTATTTGGCCGTAGATTTTTCAGATGAATTTCCGGCAGAGCCTTTCGCTTCCATGAATTTCAGCTTCAGCTCAGGGGCGGCCTGTCGGAAAAAATTCTGAACGGCATCGCGATCAGCCTGCGAGGGGTTATCAGTGCCTACGACAAGAGCCTGAAGTTGGAAATTTTCGTAATAGGAATCAACTTCGGGTTTCGACGCGTTTTTCAACATGGCCGGAATGTCGGTAAACATCTTGTTGAGGCGATAAACACCACGCTTGATCAAATTCCCGGTAAAGCCACCACTGTTGCCTGATTCCATTTCATAGCGGGCTTCAGGTGGTTCGATTTTCCAGTTTCCATCGACAAGAAACGCCGAATAAACCAGTAGCCCCTTTTGATCAACACCACGAGACAGGGCTGAGACATTATAGGGCAGTTCGGGTGTCGATCCGGTTGATTCCGCAGGAAGTACATTCACCTTCCAGCCACCCATGTCATAACAGATATTTAAATCGTGATAACCATAGAATGGATAATCGATGGAAACAAGAATCTGACGGTTGCCATTGAGATAGGCAAAACTTTCAGACTTGGACCCAAAAGAAAGCGTCCGCTGGCTTGATTGAACACTCTCGGGCAATAATTTCCAGTCGCCAATCTGTAGCGGTGGCGTAAAAGAGGCACGGGTTTTCTGAGTCAGTTCTTCAAGTTTTTTCAGGCGCTCTTCGCCCTTGCTGGCCAGTGCCTCCTGAACCCGATCATCCTTTTTGGCTGTTGACTGCCGCATCTGCTCGCGAAGAATACGCACCGATGCAAGTGCAGAAAGCGGAAGCACCATGACAACCCATGCTGCAAGAGCACCGACAAAAACCTTGCGGACTGGTTTAGACAAGGTTTTAGATTTGCTGGATAAAGATGATTTTTCACCAGCCGTTGCCGAAGAATTGACGGCTGTCGTAACGATTGTCTGTGGCTGCCCCTTGCCAGAATTAAGCGGTTTCTTTTTGCCAGAAAAAATTCGCCTGAAGATCATCCGCAGCTTACCTGCTGAGGCCGTGCTTGAATGATAAACTTCCTCAAGCACGAATTCCCAACTCAGCGTAAGCAGCAATCCAAGTATAAAAACGATAATTCCCAGAATTTCATGCGGCGTGCCACTGAGAAGGTCAATATCTCCAGTGACTTTCGCGATCACACCAAGACAGATGCGGAACACGTTGAGCGTAAGGTCAAATAGAACAGCGCCAAAAAGCAGCAGTGCTGTCCTGAAAATTCCGCGATAGTTCCAGATCGCATAAAATACGGCAAACGCCAGAATTGAGAACAGCGACTGAATGCCGCTGCAGGCTTCTTCAACCAGAAACCGCTGACCGTCCACTTCCAGCGTATTCATGTTCACAACATGAAAGATGCCGAACATGTCAAGTGTCCGGCTTGCGATAATCACCGACAATCGCTGCAGCCGAAGCGTCAATAATGTGTCAAGTTCGCCTGGGGGTGGCGTAATCAGTGCGACAAGTACAAAAATCGGACTAATGGTTCGAATCAGTGCCCATCCGCCAATCGAATTGAGAACCATCGAAAATGCAGAAATGGTTCCAATGAAGGCAAACAGCGTGGAAGGCTGAAAGCAGCCCACGAGCAGAAAAGGTACGCTGATGATGCCCATCGCCAGAGAAACCATCGGATGCCCGGGCCGCAGGCTTGATTGGTCAACCGACAACAGCCGCTGGCGGGTGAGAAAAATGATACCGACCATCAAAATCGGGAAAAATTCATAATGTGGTTTGGCACTCAGGGCCTTCATCCAAGCCGACCAGAGAGGCAGCATCAAGACTGCTGCGGCCGCCATGACCACGCCCGGTGACAACCGATTCGTTCTGTTGTCTTTCAATGTCGCCGTTGCCATTGCGCTGTTCCACACGGTAATCGTTCAGAAGGCTCTGAAAAGCCAGTGATCAGCCAGAAAGCCAATTTCGCTTCCATCGGCCGTTCTTCTATGTATGTATTTTCTCAAAAAATGAAAGTCGATTCAATATGCTGATTTGGCTTTCATTCCCTCATGAGCAGATTATAAGAAATAATCGCTTAAATTCGTCAGATTTTTTAACTGGGGTCAAGATTGGCCAAGTTATTTCAATTTTGTTCAGTTTTGCAAATCATAATGAGTCTTAAAATAATCAGACAGAATTCTTTGATCAGATTGTATTTCATCG
>JBJTRR010000910.1:0-2761 GCA_046076185.1 bacterium
CGGGATGAACATCCATCGCCTACCGTTACAAGTCTGTTGTATCTAATATCATTTTACGGCAATGTCAAGAGTCTGTCACTTGAACTTTAATTATTTTGGTAAAATTCAAGCGGCCCCAGTGCCGTGTGTTATGATTGCACAGGTTCTTTTGATTGACAGACTTTGTGCTGGGCGGCGGGCGTGACCCGCTGAAAGTCTTGTCGAAAATCGGATGGCCAGAAAATGGAATCAGGCAGAAGGTCAATAAAATGACGGTTTTCATCACAGGCGGAACGGGGCTGGTCGGTAGCCATGTGGCTGAAGAGGCTGTGGCCCGGGGCATGAAGGTGAAGTCCCTGGCCCGCGAAGGCTCGGATGTCGCCTTTCTGCAATCTCTTGGTGTGGAATTGGTTAAGGGTGATCTGGCAGACCCTGCCGCACTGGCACGCGGGGTGCAGGGCTGCGACCTGGTGATTAACTGCGCTGCTAAAGTGGGCGACTGGGGCAGTCTTGATGAGTTTCGGGCTTTGAATGTTGTGGCTCTTGAAAAACTTCTGGACGCTATGGTTTCAGCCAAAACAGAGCGATTTGTGCATGTTTCGAGCCTTGGCGTCTATGAAGGCCGCGACCACTTTGGCACGGATGAAACGACGCCACCGGCCGCAAATTCGCTTGATGCCTATACGCGGTCAAAATGCGAGGCCGAGGCACTTGTTCTTAAGTATCATCAAGAAAAGAGTTTGAACGCGGCAGTGGTGCGTCCGGGCTTTATCTATGGCGAGCGGGACCGCACCGTGTTGCCGAAGATGCTTGTGAACATTAAGCGGGGAATTTTGAGATATTTTGGCAGTGGCGAACAGGCCCTGAACTGTGTTTATGTGAAAAATCTGGTTTCGGCGATTTTTCTTGCTGCCAATAAGCCGGAAGCCGTTGGCGAAGTGTTTAATATTACAGATGGAACACGTGTTTCAAAGAGGGATTTTATCGGCACAACTGCGCGACTGGCCGGCCTGAAGGAACCAACGCGCCATGTGCCTTTGAAACTTGCCTGGGTGCTGGCTCTGGTGGTTGAGAAAATCGCCAGGTTGCGAGGCCGAAAAACGCCGCCAATCATTAACAAGGCAAGGTTTAAATTCCTTGGTCTTAATCTTGATTATTCCATTGAAAAAGCCCGCCGGGTGTTGGGCTACAGCACGCCTTTTGACTGGCAAACGGGCTTGGAGCGAGCCGTGCGTGAAGTGGCGCCAAGAGTGCTGGAAAAGTGATTCGGAAATAAAATTGTATTTGGTGAGTCGTCAGGCGATTCGTCTTGTCCTCTGACGGTTTTGCAATTTTAATTTGAATTAATCATTCGGGAAATTAATGAAATATGATGGTTTGTCAGTATCTTGCCAATTCTTAAATTTCCTGCTTTCATCAAATTTACCAGAAAAACCAGCTCAATATCAGAGGGTTTGAGTGGCTTAAGTGCTTTTGCCAGATTTGGAATGAGAAACTTCATGATAAATTTGGTCTTTTCTCGCAATTTATAGAAAACAATGGTTATTAGTCCAGTTGCAATACTTGCTACGGCAAGCAGAAGGCCATCTGGCTGTGGCCCTGCAATTCCCGAGTATAAAATAATTCCAAGTGTAAGCCCAACGCTTAGCAAAAAAAGTAAATATCCGAGTTCATCAAGATAGAATGAACCTAATTTTGTGTCAACAATTGGGCTTAAAACGAGAAAAGGCTCTTGCATCAATTCCAGTCGCATTTCCTCAGGAATTGAATTGAGTGAGTTTTTGATTAATTCTTCGATCTCGAGCCTCTCTTGGCTTTTCTTGTTCGGTTTTGGTAATGTCCTGTGCATTTCGTCAAGTGGTTCAAGCTTTCTGCATAGCACTGGATAAATGGCTGGTTCAGCCGCATATGCCGTATCACAATCGAGACAAACTCTGTAGTAGCCGGTAATCTTTTCATCACCAGCCGGAATAGAATTAACCGTAACACGATAATTCAATTGCAGCAATTGAAACCTGTTCGTTTTTCTGCAAATCGCGCAGAAATCAGCAACATAACCTGTGGATTTGGTTGAGACAGTTTTTGCGATTCTCACGTACATCAGAACCCCAAGCTTGACAAATCAAAAGCTAACAGATTGGTCGATCTGGCGAATTACAACTCACCTCATTGATTTGTAAATATAAATCAAATTCATGTCAAGCTCATTATAGAATGAATCATTCCCAAGCTTTTACAAAAATTGGTCAGAATGAGACAAAAATGTCAAAAGCTCTTTCATTAGAATTTCCTTGTATCGCTTACAACATGTTCATAACTAAACCAAACTCACGCAGAGAACTGGAGTTCGCGATTTCCGAAATTTTGTTATATTGCGTATTCCAGGCAGAATACAGAGTCGCTTGTCGAAAAGATCAAGGATGGTCCGGCCAGATTCCAGAAGTGGAACCAATCTCTCGATGACTTGCTTCACGAAGCAACACATGCCAAGCATGCCCGTACCCGCGAACGGTTCCTGGCACTTTACATGATCGCAAGTGGCGAAACCAATGCAACTCAGTGGGCTGATAAAACTGGTCGCAACGATGAAACACTGATGAATTGGGTACATAAATATAATGAGAGTGGTCCAGACGCTATGATTTATCGCCGAACTGGCGGTAATCTCCCCCTTTTTCGCCCGATCAAGCCAAAGAAATAGTTGAGCTTGTTGAAACGACCACTCCCTGTGATCACGATTTACCGGGACACGGCTGGACACTGAAAAAGCTGGTGGCATGGG
>JBJTRR010000911.1:0-3592 GCA_046076185.1 bacterium
GCGTGGCCCGGCCCGTGGCCAGCCGAAGGGCAATTCTGGCCCGGCAAATCAACGATTCGCCAATCTTTGCCCAGAACTGGGCGAACCGAATCTGGTCAATCGCCTTTGGCCGGGGGATCATTCACCCGCCCGATTTCACTCACCCTGAAAATCCGCCGGTTGACCTGGAACTGCTCAGTGCGCTGACCAACGCGTTCAAATCAGGTGGATACCGCATCAGGCCCGTGCTGCGGGCGATCGTTCTGAGCCGCCCTTACCAGAGCCCGTTTGACCTGAACGGACCGCTGGCCCAGCCCACGAAGCCGGGCGACCTGTCCGAAATGAAATCGACTCTGGATCGTCTGGAATCAGAACTGAAACCACTGGAAGAAACTTTCAAGAAAACCAGAGCCGAGTGGAACAGGTCGCAGGCGGCCGCGGTGCCCGCCCAGAAGGCTCGCGACGGCTTGCAGGCCAAGCTTGATGAATTTGGTGGCAAGCGAGACCTGGCCCTGGCCAGGCTGGTTGAAATTGCCGCACGGCTGGAACAGATGGGCCCACAGCGACAAAGCCTGTCTGATGCCAAGGTGGCTATGGATAAAGCCCTTGCAAGCCTGACAGGCGACAAAGAGCTGGAAGCCGCGGCCAAAACACTGACGGACAAACTAACGAAACTTGACGCTGAACGCGTCTCGCTGACCGACGAGCAGGGCAAAAAAGCGGTTGAACGCCGATCAGCTGAAGAACAGCTTGGCTCGGTTCAGTTTCAGGCAAGAGCAGCGGAAAATTCACTTTCGCCCTTGATGGCTGAATTTTTACGCCTGGAAAAGCCGTTTCGGCAGGCACGTCAGGCACTTGACGACAAAATTCAGGCGATCACACTTCAGAAAAATGAAATTTACTGGCGTGAGACCTGCAATTCATACATCAAAGCCGATCAGGAATTGCGTGGTCTGACCTTCCAGCTTGCCCAGATTGAACCGATGGCCAGCGCACTTCGCGAGAAGCTGGAGAAGGCCAGAAGACAGCAGAAGGATCTCTCGGAACGGGCCGCTGCACATTCAGCCAGCCTGAATCAGGCCCGTGCCGGGATGGCTGCCAACCAGCAGGCCATTGATCAGGCCGGGATCGCGGCCAGATCACTTGAAAAATCGAAAGAGGCCCTGCGAGAGGCCACTCGGCAGAGCCCTGATCTGACTGAGCTGGCTCAGGCTCAGTCGCTCATTGAAAAGAACATTGGCATGCTTAACGAGAAAGCCGCCAAAGCCAGAAGCAGTGCCACGGGCCTGGCGGCCCGGGTGGCCGAGCTTGAGAAAAGTCTGAAATCGGCCGAGGCTGAACTTGGAAATCATCAGAAGGCGGTTGACGTTTTTGCTGCCGAGAGTGCTTCGCTTGAGGGGCAGGTTTCGGCCGTGGCGAAAAAGCGGCAGGTGTTGGAAACGGAGCTTGGCACGCTGACGGAAACGGTTTCGCGAATTGCGGCGGAACGCTTCGAGCTGGCGGGTCTTAAGCCACTTTCGCCGGAGTCGCTGGCGTGGTCGATCATGAAGGCGACACGTGTCTATGACAACTACTGGAAGACTGAGTCAGCCGCACTTGAGAAAGCCAAACCGGCGACTGAGGTCCAGAAGAAAGATGCCGCGTGGCTGGCGGCCCGCGATGTCGAGATTGAGGCGGCCGTTTACGGCAAGCTGAAGAGCTATCCGACTCAGTTCGCCCGGCTTTATGGCCTTGGCGAAGGTCAGCCCCAGTCAGACTTTTTCGCCTCGGCTGACCAGGCTTTATACATTGCCAATGGCGGATCGGTGGCCAGTTGGTGCATGCCTTCCGCGGGAAATCCGGCGGATCTGATGATCAAGGCAAAGTCGCCCGGCGAAGCAGCTGAGGCTCTTTACATGGGTGTTCTGGGCCGGCGGCCCGACTCCGACGAATCACGACTTGTGGCTGAGGCTCTGGCCAAAGCCGATGCCAAGACCAGGGCCACAGTGGCCAGGGATCTGGTGTGGGGCCTGCTGGCCTCGCCTGAATTCCGCTTTAATCATTGATCAGCGACCTGCCAGACAAACCTGGAATGTAAGGAGACCGGATATGAAACGCAACTGCAATTACGCCTGTCACAGCCCCGAGCATCTTTTGGCCCGGCGTCAGTTTCTGGGTGCCATGGCTGCCACGCCGATTGTCGGTGGTCTGGGTGTTTTTACAAGTACCAAAGCTGCTGAAACGCTGAAATCGCAGCAAAAGCGGGTGGTTGTGTTTAACATGCACGGCGGGCTTTCGCAGCTGGAAACCTGGGACCCCAAGCCGGGCACTGAAACCGGCGGCCCGTTCCGCTCTATTGAAACAAGTGTGCCGGGCATTCGTATCAGCGAACTCATGCCGGAAACAGCGAAGATGATGCACCACCTGACACTCGTGCGGGGTGTCAACACGTCGGAAGATGATCATGGCAAGGGTCTTTACATGATGCTGACGGGTCGGCGACAGACGCCGGCGGCGAATTATCCGCAGATTGGTTCGGTGATGGCGCGGGCCCTGACTGACGCGCAGAACCCCCTGCCCGGTCATATTCTGATTACCCCTGGCGGCGGTGGTGGCCGCGGCAACGAGGCCGCCTATCTCGGCCCCAAATATTCGAGCCTGGCGGTGGGCGGGGGCAAGCCGCCCCAATATACCGAAAGGCCCAAGGATATTACGGAATCAAACGAAAGTCTGCGGCAGGATGTGCGGCGGCAGGCGGCTGAAAAGTTTTTAAGCCGGCGGCGCACGGCAATTACGGATGCCTATATTTATTCGTATGAACAGGCTTTGCGACTGATGTCGCAGCGTGACGCCTTTGACATTTCGAAAGAGCCGCAGAAAGACCAGGATCGGTATGGCAATTCTGACCTTGGTCGCCAGTGTCTGCTGGGCCGGCGGCTGCTTGAGAAGGGTGCGACGTTCATTCAGATCACCCATTCCAACTATGACACCCACAACGAGAATTTCAATTTCCATCTTGAGCAGGTGGGCGAGTTTGACAGGCCCTATGCGACTTTTATCAACGACCTGGCCGAGCGTGGCATGCTTGAATCGACGCTTGTCGTGATGATGTCGGAATTCGGGCGGACGCCGAACATCAACCTTTATTACGGCCGTGATCACTGGTCGAGGGCATGGACAGTGGCGATGGCCGGCTGCGGGCTCCATAAGGGCATGGCCTTTGGCAAGACCAATGAAAAAGGCACAGCGGTGACGGACGGGCAGGTGGACCATGCCAACCTTTTCCACACATATCTTTCGGCAGTGGGGCTGAATTCCAACGACTCGTTTGACATTGACGGTCGGGATATGCCGATGGCTGACCCGGCCAGCAAGCCGATCAGGGAAGTTCTGGCCTGACAGGTGACAGCCGATTGACGCCAAACCTTTCGCGAATCAGGGTGAATTTATGCCGCCGCCTGCCGGATTTGACATTAAGGCTGCTCATATTGCCAAACAGATTAAGTGTGAGCGGCCGCTGAACTGCTGCCGGATTGACCCCAAGGTTGAAAATGTGGTTGTCGGTGGCGAGTCGGGCACGCCCCAGCGTCTTAATATTGCCAGCGGCAAGGCGACCAACCTTGAAAATGGCCAT
>JBJTRR010000912.1:0-2677 GCA_046076185.1 bacterium
ACATAAAAACAAGCATATTCAGGCAGGCATGTTGGCCCAAAAGGCCAGAATCAGACCATCGCAAGCGAACCCATGACACGGCGACGGCCTCCCTGCCCACCTCATCACTTTACGTGGTTATGATTCGGCCGAAACCGGCAGGCGGCTTGAGAGTTCCTGCCCAGGGGTGTTGTATTCTCGCGGAATGGCTTGAATAAGGGGGTCGGGCTCGCGGAAGCGCAGCGGGCGTGCCAGCCCCCTTTTTTCCGCAGAACGAGAATGAAACGTCTCTGTGTTCCTGCCGGCAGATGCTTGACTTTCCAGAAACAAACCTTAGACTATTTGGTATGAGGTTTCAGCCTCAGACTCCTTGCCGGAGTGGCGGAACTGGCAGACGCGCCAGCTTGAGGGGCTGGTGGGATTTTTTCTCGTGCAGGTTCAAATCCTGTCTCCGGCACTTTTTACCACTCAAAATTTGCTGCGGATCTTACCCCTGTGCGGCAAAACACTGATATTTCCACCCTTCGTAAAAAGCTTAAACCGCCCGGCCCGGTGCTTGATGTTCATGTGCATCCCTTTCCCGTGCCCCGACTTGGCACCACAGCCACACCCCGGCAGGCCGCTGATTTTCTGATCCAGCAGGCTGATGCTGCCGGCGTCTCGCGCATGGTACTCATGAATCTGGGCCGCACCTGGAACACCTCGCCCCCCATGGCCGCCTGTGCTGAGGCCAACGACCTCGGCCTGGAAGTGCAAATGCTGGCCCCTGAACGCTTTATCTGCTTTGCCTATGTCAACCCGGCCGAGCCCGATGCCGCCCGTGCCGAAATCGACCGGCAGGTGCTTCGTAACGGCATGGCAGGCGTGAAGTTATGGGTGGCTGTGCGGGCCAGCGATGCCCGCGTCGTTCAGGTTGTTCGCCATGCTGCCTCGCTGGGCGTGCCCGTGCTTCAGCATGTCTGGATCAAAGCCGGCGGCAATCAGGGCGGCGAATCTTCGCCCGACGATCTGGCCGAACTGGCCTCGGCCGTGCCTGAAGCCCGCATCATCATGGGCCACCTGGGCGGGGCCGGCTTTCGTGGCATTGAAAGCGTGCGGCACCTGAAAAACGTCTTTGCCGAAACCGGCGGCAGCGAGCCTGAAACCGGCATTGTGGAACAGGCGGTTGAGCGGCTGGGGCCTGGTCGCGTGGTCTTCGGCAGCGATGCCACCGGCCGCCAGATGGCCGTTCAGCTTGGCAAGGTGCTCGGCGCCGACCTGCCGGAAGATGTCAAAAAGCAGATCCTCTGGGATAACCTGAACTCCATTCTGCCCGAACGTGCCCGTGCCAAACCGGCCAGCACAGAAAGGGCAACGTCATGATCATCGACATGGCCGCCTTCACTGGCCCTTATGAACGCCGACCGACCAAGGTGCCATTACCGGCGGGTTTGGCTGAAAAGCTTGAGCCCTGGGGAGTTACGCAAGTCTTTGCCGGTCGCATCAATCACCTGCGGCAGGAAAATACGCATGCCGTTGATTTTCCATTAAAGTCGTTCAACCGGAATGGTGTGGAAATTCATATCGTTCCGGTCCTTGACCCAACGGTAGCCACCTGGCGTGAACACCTTGAATCGTATTGGACATTCCACAAGGCCAGCCTGCCTGTCATTCGCCTTCACCCGAATTATCATGGCTATCGGCTGAGCGAGCTGAAGGCTATGGCCGACCTGGTGCAGTGGGCCCATGACCATGGCTCGGTGCTGCAAATTGTGGTGAATATCGACGACATTCGCCGCCAGCACTCACTTGGCCAGGTGCCCGACGTGGCCACCGCCGACATTCTGAACACAGCCCTGAAATACCCGCACCAGCCTTTCCTTCTCTCAGGTGCGCTGATGACGCTGATGCGACCCCTGAAGGCCGAATCTGCCCCGAATCTCTGGGTTGATACGGCACGCCTTGAAACCGGCCTGGCATTGCCAATTCTGTTCGACAACGGCTGGGCCCACCGACTGGTCTATGCATCGCACTCGCCCATTCTGATCGCCCATTCATCAATCGCCCGCGTTCTGGCCGATCTTTCCGACACCGACGCCATGAAAATTCTTAACGGTAATGCTCGCCGACTGCTGCGACTCAATCCATAATTCAGTTTCATTTTTCAAGCTCAGCAACATCATGATTATCAACACATCGCACTGACATTTTTTCTGATCGTATCAACCAAAATCATCAGACCCCATTTTCTTACCAGCACAAACAACTTTCTCCCTTACTATCCAGAAAAACCCCTTCGAATGCTCAACTTTTTCGTCCTTTCCTGCAAATGCTTCCGGATTCTCTGATACAAACCGACCAACCTAGCCGATAGTTTCATGTTAAGTGGGCGGGTGAATCAGAACATGCCCGGCACCACGCCTTGCACGAACCACAACATCATGAATGGACCCGCCGGATGAACGACCTCGTTCACCAACTACGCGAGCCGGCCAGCGCCATCACCCACGGGCTTTGGTTTGTTCTGGCATTGCCTCTGCTTTATCGGCTGCGAAAGCAGGCGGGCGATCCGGTGAAAAAGGTGTCGGTCAGCATATATGGCACGACATTGCTTTCATGTGCGGCGGCTTCGACAGTATTTCATTCGGTGCAGGGCACCCAGGCCGACATTGAATGGTATAACCGGCTTGACCACATTGGCATTGGCCTGCTCATCGCC
>JBJTRR010000913.1:0-3994 GCA_046076185.1 bacterium
TGGTGGGGTGGTGAATTTGGCCGAACACCCTATGCGGAACGCAACGGCACCGGTAGAGATCATAACCCGGCCGGCTTTAGCATATGGCTCGCTGGCGGCGGTTTCAAATCTGGTGTCGCCTATGGTGCAACCGACGAATACGGATTTCAATCCGTTGAAAATCGGGTTCACATGCACGACCTTCATGCGACCATCTTGCATGCTCTGGGTCTTGATCATTTGCGGGTTACGTATCGTCATGCCGGGCGTGACTATCGCCTGACCGACGTTCATGGAGAGGTGATTCACGGCCTTTTTGCCTGAAAGATCCATGCCCAAAGTATCAGGCTCTACCTTAGCCTTTGTCACACTTTTGTTGATTGCAACCGAGGGTTGTTCGTCAGGCACTTCCGAAAAACCTTCTGTTAATAAACAGTCTATCCAGAGTAATAATCGTTCAACTGTAAAAGATGAGCCCGCCTCGACTGCGGATATTAAAAACAATCCTGGGCCGGGGCCGATCTTCTTTACGGATGTCACAGATAATTCTGGAGTAAACTTTATACATTTCTCTGGAAATACTCCTGAAAAACCAGTTCCCACTGCTAATGGTTCCGGCTTAGCCATTTTCGATTTTGACAGCGATGGCCTGATGGACATCTTCTTTGCCCAGTCAACGCATTTGCCGGTTGATTCAAAAGCTGGCCGAACAGGGAAACTTTTTCGCAACCTCGGTGAAATGAAATTTAAGGATGTAACTGAAACAAGCGGACTTGGTGCTAATACATTTTTTACTCATGCTGCAATCGCGGCAGATGTCGATAATGACGGTGATCCCGACTTATACCTCTGTAACTTTGGTAAAAACGCACTATTTCGCAACGACGGAAAAGGCAAATTCACAGATATCAGCGGCGAATCTTCATCAGATATTGAGGCTTGGTCGTCATCAGCGGCATTTCTCGACTATGATGGCGATGGCTTTTTAGATATTTATATCAGTACTTATGCAGATTGGAAATTCCCTGAAGATAATAAATTTTGTGGTGATGCTCAAAAAAAAGTCAGGCTCTACTGTGACCCTAAAGAATTAAGGCCTGATCGCGACTATCTGCTTAAAAATATGGGAAATTGCAAGTTTCGTGACATGACGGAAGTTGCCGGAATTTTGCGACGTGATGGTCATGGTTTTGGAGTGATTACAGCTGATTTTAATTCAGATCATCTTACAGATATTTATGTGGCGAATGATCAGGATTCGAATTTCCTCTTCATGAATCGTGGCAATGGAAAATTTGAAGATGTCACTGCATTTGCAGGGGCTTCGCTTGACTCGCGTGGTCATGCCCAGGCCGGTATGGGGGTTGATGCAGAAGATTTTGATGGTGATGGACTTCCTGAAATCATTGTCACAAATTTTGCGAACGAGCCCAACACCCTCTATAAAAATCTTGGTAAAGGGCTTTTTATGGATGTGACATCAGCCTCAGGGCTGCTTGCTCCTTCATTGCCTTATGTTGGTTGGGGTGCAAGCATGGCCGATTTTGATCTTGATGGCTGGCCTGACCTTTTCGTAGCGAATGGTCATCTTGATGATAACCGGGGAGAACTGGGCGAGGATGCCCCTCAGCCGCAGCCGGCGCTGCTTTTCCATAATCTTGGTGGTCGACGGTTTGAAGATGTCGGTAAGTCGGCCGGTTCATATTTTCAGCAAAATCATGTAGGTCGAGGGGTCGGCTGGGGTGATCTTGATAATGATGGAGATATTGATGTTGTCGTCTCGCATAAGGACGGCAAACCATCAATTCTTCGTAACGACAGTCAGCGGAAGGGGCGGCACTGGGTAAGGCTGGAGCTGGTAGGTTCAATCTCAAATCGAGATGCAATCGGGGCTCGGGTTGAGCTGAATCTTGGTGAAAGAAAGCTGACACGACTTCGAAAAGGTGGCTGCGGCTTAATGTCAACCCACGATGCTCGTTTGACGATTGGAGTTGACGCCGCTCCCGAAATAAAATCCATAAGAGTTATCTGGCCTACTGGTAAAGAATCACTCATTGAAAATGTAAAATCCGATACAGTGATTAAATTCGTGGAGCCGAGAGAATGAAATACAATCGTTCTTGGCGACCAATTCATTGGATTTCTTGTATCATTCTATTATTAATTGGTTGCTCGAGTGAGAATCCTGATCAGTGGCGAAAAGATTTGAATCAGTTTGTTACGGAAAAAGACGCCTTTATCTCCAAAAAAAAAGCATCAGAACTTATGATTAAATTCAATTCTCTCGATTCAAATACAATTTCTTCTGCGGATCGTTTATTACTCGCAGCCTCATATGAAAAAATGGAAGACTTTGAAAATGCAATGCAGCAACTTTCCGTAGTGCCTGACAATGATACACTCGCGGCAAATGCTCGCTTCAGCGAATCGCAAATTGCTTTTTTTAAATTAAGACTCGCCAGGCTGAATGAAAAATTGCTTTTGAAATCCCTTTCGCTGAAACCTGATTTTCCTGAGGCAATGCGACGTCTGGCAGCACTTTATGATATTCAAAATCGTATCAAAGAAAGGAACATGATTTATGAATCACTTGACGCCAGATCATTATTAAACCAAGAAGAACTGCTGGCATGGACTGTTGATCGAAGGCTTGATTCAGTTGAAAAAGAATATCAAAAAGCACTCACTGAGTTCGTGATCGCCGACTCTACCGACATCAATTCGTTACTTGCACTTTTCGATCATCAACGTAATCAGGGTCGCTTTGATGATGCCAATCAATCGATTAAACAAATAGCCGAATTAAAATCGGATCATACAAGAAAACTGCTGCTTGCCGAAATTCTTATCGATCAGGGCGATTTTTCTCATGCAGAAATTGAAATTCAAAAAATGGATCCCGATCAATTATCACGCGATTTTTTGCCTCGCTTTTACCTACTAGTTGCCAAATTCAACCTGTTCCAGAAAAAATCAGATCAAGTACAATTTAATCTCTCAAAAGTTCTGAATCAAAACCCGTTGAATCGTCAAGCCATTCAGTTGATGTCTCAGTTTTTAAATCTGGAGAATCGAAAAAATGAGGCGAAATTATTTGAAAGCAGGCTTCAAAACATTGACCAGCTTGAAAATCTTGGACAAAAAGCGAGAGCAACCCTTTATCAGAACAATAACGAACTGGTTAATAACATAGTTAAACTTGCAATCAATCTTGGTCAATTCAAACTCGCCAAAGCATGGTTGAAAACCATTTTGGTAAAAGATCCTTTAAACCAGCAACTGCAAGAACGTATCTACGAGCTTGATCAGAAAATCAAGTCAAATCCATGATACATTGAATTTCAATCACCCCAGATATCAAGCAAGCAACTTCTTCACTACAGTACCAGATACATCTGTGAGACGATAATCCCTTCCCTGGAACCGGTAAGTCAATCGCTCATGGTCGAATCCGAGCAAATGTAAAATTGTTGCATGCAGATCATGCACATGTACAACATCTTCGGCCGCATTAAAACCAAGTTCGTCTGACTGACCAATTGTAATCCCAGGCTTCAGGCCGCCACCTGCCATCCATATCGAAAATGCATTCGGATGATGGTCACGTCCATCCGAACCACCCTGGACCATCGGAGTCCGACCGAATTCTCCGCCCCAGATCACGATGGTATCCTCAAGCAAGCCGCGTTGCTTCAAGTCCTTGACAAGTGCTGTACAGGCTTTGTCCGTATCTCTGCAATTTGTTTTAAGGTCATTCACAAGGTTCCCGTGCTGGTCCCACGCTTCATGAAAAAGCTGAACAAATCGCACGCCTCGTTCAACCATCCTTCGGGCCAGCAGGCAATTGTTGGCGAATGAAGGCTTGCCTGGTTCGGCTCCATACATTTCAAGAATATGTTTTGGCTCCTTCGATAAATCCATTAGTTCTGGAGCACTCGACTGCATCCGGAACGCCATTTCATACGCACTGATCCGTGCCGAAATTTCAGGATCTCTGACAGTGTCAAGCCTGAGC
>JBJTRR010000914.1:0-1871 GCA_046076185.1 bacterium
ATATTACCGGCCGTGCTGGCATTGCCGATGACACTGGCGCATGAGACTGAGACGCCAGCCGCGATACCCCGGCTGCCCGAGCCACCGCCTTCAATCCCACGCAGGTTGATCGACCCGCCATTGGCGCTGGTGATTGTTGCCGGCAAAATGGTCGAATTGCCGTCCATGTAAATGCCGTGGTTTGTCGATGTTGAATTACTGCTGGGGCTGCCGCCGCCCTGCCCAGTGATGGTGATGTTGCCGCTGCCGGTGGCGTTGATAAAGCCTCCATCTCTAACATCGACACCCAAATTTAAGCAGGCGGCTGGGGAACTCGCGTTGCCGCCGCCCGTGCCGTTGACGGTCAGGTCGCCATTGACGACAGTTATCTTGCCGCCGCTGATACTAGAGCCCGTTTTTGTGACAAAAACGCCACGGTTTTCGATGCCCGTGCCATTGGCATTGCCGCCCTGGCCCAGCACCGTCACCGGGGCGTTGGTGCCACCGCTGATAAGACCACCGTCAAAGACATAGACACCATAATTCTTATTGCTTGCCCCGCTGCCGCCACCTGTGCCCTGAACCAGCACCGGGCCGTTGCCGCCAGATGCGATGGTGGAGTTTGCACCAATCACCACTACACCCACATGGCCAGCACCGCTACTGATCTGATCACCCGTGCCGCCCGTGCCCGTCACCGTCACGGAACCATCAAGCCC
The DNA here is from genome assembly GCA_046076185.1 of bacterium. GTDB lineage: Bacteria > Planctomycetota > Planctomycetia > Isosphaerales > Isosphaeraceae > QWQI01. Next base: position 699 of record JBJTRR010000914.1, read on the forward strand.
GGAACTGATTTTGCCGCCCGAGGAAAGGCAAACGCCAGTCTGGCATTCTCCATTTGAGCTGAGTGGCCCGCAGCCGGTGACGACGACATTACCCCCGCCTGACGTGACGGTTGAGTTAGTACCCGTCACAAACACCCCATAATTCTCCTTCCCCGTGGAATTACCGCCCTGGCCACTTACAATGACGGTTGCCGCCGTGCCCGTGGCCGAGATAAGAGCAGAACTTCCTACTTGAACCCCGTAATTCAAGCCGCCTGTCGAACCGGTGCCACCACCCGAGCCGTTGACTGTAACGCTGCCATTACCGCCCGACTTGATCGACGAAGGCACATCGCCAGTTCCTTTGCCACTAACATAAACACCGACATTTTGGACGCCATTGGAAGTGGCATCGCCAAAGCCGCCGCCCGTTCCATTAACCACCAGTGACGCGTTGCCGCCTGTGGTGATCTGCCCGCCAGATTCGACAAAGACCCCATAGTTAGAACTGCTGGTGGTTTTATTTGTATTGCCCGAACCGCCACCGCCAAAGCCGGTGACACTCACCGCACCACCGTTTGACGAAATACTCGAATAAATGGCAAATGTTACATTGTTCGTATTACCAGCCCCAGACAGATAAACCCCAATGTTTTTGGCATTATTGCCGCCGTTGGCGCCTGGCGAACGCCCGCCACCCTGGCCCTCCACCGTCACGGTGCCATTGCCGCCGGCGCTGATGGTGCCGCCGCCAGAGAGAGCCACGCCATTATTCAGAATGGCGTTGTTCGGGCCCACCGAATTGGCGTTGCCGCCACCGCCCGTGCCCCGCACCAGAACATTTCCGCCGCTGGATGTGATTGTGCCCGGGGGCAGATTACCCGTAAGGTTAGAATTGAAGAGGCTGACGCCCCCATTATCGCCCGTACTTGGATTGGTGTAAGTGGCGTTCTGGTTGCCGCCAAAGCCGGTTATCGTCATATTACCCATGCCGCCGGCGGTAATTCTGGCGTTTCTTGCCTGTACCCCGTAGTTACCGCTCGAACCCCCAGTACCGCCGCCATAGCCTGTAACTGTCACATCGCCACCATTCGAGGTGATAACCGGGAAGGTGTTTGAAGAACCATCAACCTGCACGCCGATGCTGCCGGCCGTGCCCCCACCCTGCCCACCAGTGCCGGTGACGGTGACCGA
>JBJTRR010000915.1:0-4387 GCA_046076185.1 bacterium
CGATGTCACCGGCAACCGCATCGGGCCAGCCCGCTCAAGCTGCGCCATTCATGTCGGTTCGTATAATTCCAATCGCGAATCAATTTACTACCAGCAGCAGACTATCTCTGCCGAGGGCTATGCCGGCATCGCCTTCAGCACCAATGTGCCGCACACCGTGCGCGGCGGTGCGCCGAAGATTCGGTCGGGGCCTGACAAGGGCATGCCCGACGCCCCCGAGGCCATGATCTCGGGCCGAAGCGAAACCAAGATGTGCACTGACTGCCATTTGTCAGAGAATGGCGAAAACAATGCCATTATGGCCCAACTGCTGATGCAGGGCACCAATTTTACGAATTTTATTGGTCGCTATTGCTGGGTGGCCAATGGCGAGCACGGCCTTTCGGCCGTTGTCGTCACCGAACGCGAAGAGCCGCAGACGGTGATTGGTTCAGCCCTGCACAAGATTGTCTATCCGCAGCGGCATGAAAAGCACCAGCACGAATCCGGCGAGCTTGAACACCTGCACGAACACCCGGGGCGGGATATTTCGGAACTCTTTGTGAAGCCGGAAGTGCTGGCCATTCAGGCCCGTGGCGAATATCTTTACGCAGCATGCGGCGAGCAGGGCCTGCGCCTGTTTGACATTGCATTCACTGACCACAAGGGCTTCTCGGAACGCATTACCACCGCCCCGGTTTCGCCCCTCGGCCAGCGGCTTTATGTACGCACCAAGAACGCCCGCGACGTGGCCGCCCCCACGACAATTGCCCCCGACCCGACCCGTGCCCACAAGCCTGAAAATAAAGAGGCCCCCATTCACATGGCCTATGCCTTTATTTATGTGGCTGATGCCGAAGAAGGGCTGGTCATGGTCAGTGCCGCCAATATTCTCGACGGCAACCCGCTGAACAATTACCTCAAGAAAGATGTCGTATTTAACCCCGACGGCCTGCTGCACGGGGCCCGCTCGGTCACGGTTATCGGTACAAATGTCTATGTCGGCTGCGATGCCGGGCTGGTGGTTGTCTCGGTTGACGACCCGTTCAAGCCACGGGTGACCTCTGTTCTGGGGGCCCCGGCCGTGAACGATGTGCGCGATGTCGAGGCCCAGTTCCGCTATGCCTTCGTGGCCGATGCCGATGGCGTGAAGGTGCTTGATATCACCAATCCGCAGGTGCCCGTGCCGGTATCGGTCGTACACCTGAAAGAAGCTTACAAAGTCTATCCGGCCCGCACTTATGCCTATGTGGCCGCCGGCCACGAGGGGCTTGTCATTCTTGATATTGAAAAGCCAGAACAGCCGGTGATCGACCAGGTGTTTAACGCGGGTGGCCAGATTAACGACGTGCGCGACGTGAAGCTGGGTATCACCTACACCAGTCAGTTTGCCTATCTGGCTGATGGGCACAATGGCCTGCGTGTGGTGCAGCTCACTTCAACCGATACGCCGGGTTATCAGGGCTTCAGCCCCCGGCCGACACCTGTGCTGGTGGCGTCGAAGAAAATGCCGAAAAATGGCCACGCCCTGGCCATTGCCGAAGGCATCGACCGCGACCGTGCCGTGGATGAGTCGGGTAACCAGATTGCCGTGTTTGGCCGGGTGGGCGCAAGGCCACTTTCGCTGGCCGACCAGCAGAAAATGTATATTCACAATGGCATGCTCTGGCAGGTGTCCGACGACCCGCGATCGCCGCTTTACCAGCAACTGCCGAACCGCAATTCACGCCCGCCGGTGCCATCAGTCTCGCCGCCCGTGCCCGGCACGATACCTGAGCCGGTGAGAGTGCCCGTGGCCAGGCCAGCGAGCCCCAAATCACCGGTCAGTGCAGATGGCAAAGTGCAGCGGGCAAAAGCCATTTCCAAGCCAAAAAATTAAAGCGATGCGCAGGCAATTGATTCAAGCTGGGCCGAATTTCATGATCATACGGGCCCAGCTTTGAAAACAATCGCCAATAGCTGAAATTTCCCGCCCGGATTCGTGGATCATATCAATAGATTCCAGCCTGTGATGGGCGAAAATCTGTTCCCGATGTTCGTAAATTCATGCACTTAACTTTATTGACAGGTTGTAGAAATGAACCCGATTGCGACCTTGCTCCGCTTTGGCGACCTTTACATTCAAACCGCCCAGATCGAGCGATTTCAGTTTCTGGCGGCCGATACCGTCGAGATCAAAACCCGCAGCGGCACCCATATCATCAAGGGCACCGCGGCAACCGACCTGCGCACGTATCTGAACGGATACTCCCCTTCTTTTACTCTGGGCTGATCTCGCCCGCGTTCTGCAAATAAACCCGGCGGGCAGCATTGGCGGCCTCGTGGGCGGCGATGATCGGCCACGTTTGTCTTCGCCCGCCAGCCTGGCTTTTGACGAGAGTCACTGCGTCGTCAAGCCGGCAAAGGTGCCCGGCCGAGATAAAAATTGGCCCGGCACGCCGCCGCAGGCGGATGGCTCTGGCCACCTCGGCACCCTTATGAACAACCGGCGATTCGGCAAAAATTTCGTCGGCCGGCGGCTGGCATTCACCCACCAGCAGGCTTTTGGCAATGCCGATCGACGGGCGGCCAAGCCACAGCCCCAAGTGGCTGGCAATGCCCAGGCCCCGTGGGTGTGCCACGCCCTGACCATCGCACAAAATAAGCTCGTAAGTGCTTTTCAGGCAATCAATAGCGTCGATCGCTGCCGGCAGCTCGCGGAACGAGAGAAGCCCCGGCACGTAAGGAAAACGGATCGGGCGTATGACGCTTGAAGTTTCCATAATTACGCGATTTTGCAGGTCGCACACCACGGCCGCGGCGGCTAGCCACGGGGCAAAGCGGTTCATGCTGACATCAACGGCAACGGCCAGCCGAACCGATGCCCACGCAAGCGACGCAGTGGTGTTCACCCGGCCGGCGAGTTCGGCTTGAATGGCACGGGCTTCAGCCGGCGAGACATTCCAGCGGTGCAGACCTGGCGAAGGGGCGCCGGCGGTGCGGCTCAAGGCGAAAGACGCCACATTTCGTCAGCGGTCTGGCTAATGGCGGCGGCGGCTTTTCGCACCTGGGCTTCGGTCACGTCGCGGTGGGTGCAGGCCCGCACCACCTGATCGCCCAGAACCGACACGAGAAAGCCCTTTTCCTTCAGCCGGGTGCTGAAATAGCGGGCCGAGCCAAGCCGGTGATCGACCTTGATCCAAACCAGATTCGTCTCGGGCGGGCCAGATTCCAGCGAAATACCGCTGGCATTGCCCACGGCCTCGCCAATTATGCGGGCATTGGTGTGGTCTTTCGCCAGTTCGTCGATATAAGCATGTTCCAAGGCATAAATCGCGGCGGCGGCCACCACGCCCACCTGTCGCATGGCCCCGCCCAGCACTTTTCGCAGGCGGTGGGCCCGGCCCCGAATGATCTCGCGTGGGCCGACAATCGCCGAACCCATCGGGCAGCCCAGACCTTTTGAGAAGCAGACGGAAACGGTGTCGAACCCGGCCGCCCAGCGTTTCAGGGGCACACCCGAGGCGACCGATGCATTCCAGATGCGGGCTCCGTCGAGGTGGCGGGCCAGGCCCAGATTTTTCGCCCACTGGCACATGGCCTCAATCCGTTCAATCGGCAAAACGCGGCCCCCAGCCCGATTATGCGTATTTTCCAGGCATAAAAGCCGGGTAATGACCGAATGGCAGTCGCCGGGTCGAAGGCCCGAAGCGGCCAGAGTCGGCTCGTCCAACAGGCCATCGGGCCCGGCAATGGTTCGCGGCGTAACCCCCCAGAGGCGGGCAATTCCGCCACCTTCCCAAAGATAAACGTGGGCATTGGGGTCGCAGATCAGCTCCTCGCCGGGGCGGGTGTGCACGCCAACAGCAATTTGATTGGCCATGGTGCCGGTGGGCACAAAAAGGGCGTCTTCGTGGCCAAGGCGTTCGGCGATCATCGCTTCCAGGCGGTTTACGGAGGGGTCTTCGCCAAAAACATCGTCGCCGGTTTCAGCTCGGGCCATGGCGGCCAGCATGCCAGGGCCGGGGCGGGTAACAGTGTCGCTGCGAAGATCAATCAACTGGTTCATTTTGCCGGCTTTCTTCTGACGAATGTCGCGTGGCTTGGCAATTCTTGCGTCAGCACACGTCTATGCAGAATATCATAATGAATTTTCCACCGGCTGTAGAACCCCCTGCGTCAAATCATTGTGCCCGTGGGGATTAGACGGCAAGGTCAATGATCGTGACAACAAGCAGGCCGATGCTGATGAGAATATTGACCTGAAAGAAGGCAACATTAACTTTAGAGAGGTCGTCGGGGCCGACCAGGCGATGCTCGTAAACCAGTAGCAGGGCTACAGCCAGAAGGCCGACAAAATAGATAGGCCCGAGGGGCATGGCCAGACCGAGAGCGAGCAGCAGGAAGATAATGACCGTGTGCAGGGCAG
>JBJTRR010000916.1:0-8118 GCA_046076185.1 bacterium
ATCGGGAAGTGAGAGAATGAGTAATCGACTTGCACAAACTGGCCTTCCAATTGACCAAATGCTTGATCGTGTCCGCCGGGATGTATCAAGGGCGGTTGACTCACTTTCCATCTCAAAAGTAATTGGCCAGAACCGGACAGATTTAAAATCTGACAATTGGGTTGATTTACTATTTAATGTAGCTGACGACCTTGACCTGAGAGCCAACCGTGGTGAAGGCACACTTGAGGAAGCCACTGAGTGGGCGATGCCCGAGATGCCGGTGGTGCTTAGCACTGGCGAGGGTGCCTCGCGGAAGTATCTGATTATTCATGATCATTTTGGTGGAAGGGTTTTGGTCACCTTAGGGCCCGATCCGTTTCGTAGCGACTGGATCAGTCGGCGTGAGCTGGAAGGTCGCCTGAATCTTGGTCGGGATCAACGCACAGTCTGGGTTTCATTCGCCACCGCACAGACGGCCCTGCAGGCTGACCCCGCTGACGGCCCAAGCGGGATCACCCCCAATAAGTCATCCAAAATTCATCTTCATGGTCCGGGCGGTGATCACGATGAAATTCATGGCTCGCCATATCTTCAGTTTTTGCAGATCATCCGGCCCGAGTTAAAAGATATCCGGGTTATTGTGATATATGCCCTGGCAACAAGCATTCTGGGGCTTGCAACACCTTTGGCGGTAGAAGCTTTGGTAGCAACCGTCGGCTTCCGAATGCTTCTGCAGCAGGTGATCGTTCTGACGATTGTCCTCTTTACCTTTCTGTCGCTTGCAGCAGCCCTTTTTACCATTCAGAAATATGTTGTTGAAGTCATTCAGCGTCGTGTTTTTGTGAGAATAGTGGCTGATTTTGCATACAGGTTGCCAAGAGCCAAAGTGGCTGAATTTGATAATCGATATGGCCCGGATCTGATGAACAGGTTTTTTGACATCATGATCATGCAAAAAACTCTGACTGGGCTACTCACAGATGGGATTTATCTTTTAATAACCACAGTGCTTGGCCTGGCAATTATGGGATTTTATCACCCCTATCTGCTCGGGTTTGATATCGTTCTGCTCACTTCGATCACCTTTGTGATTGTGGTGATGGGCAGGGGGGGCGTTCGAACTTCGATTGGCGAGAGTCGTGCAAAGTATGAAATGTCGGCCTGGCTGGAAGAGCTTTCGCGGCTACCGAATACCATGAAGCACTTTCAGGGCAAAGAACTGGCCATGGAACGGGCCGATGCTCTTGCCCGGGGGTATCTTGATGCACGACGCAGCCATTTCCGCATTGTTTACCGGCAGGTGATTTTTGCGGCCATTGTGCAGGTTGTTGCCAGCACAACACTTCTGGGGCTTGGCGGGTGGCTGGTGATCAAAGGGCAGTTGACTCTGGGCCAGCTTGTGGCCAGTGAGTTAATCGTTTCAATTGTGGTTGGATCTTTCGCCAAACTTGGCAAGTATATTGAAGATTTTTACGACCTGATCTGTGCTGCCAACAAGCTTTCACAGATCATTTCACTTGAGATTGAGCCCGACACAGGCGACCCGCTGCCCGATACGGGCAAACCCGCACTGGTCAACATTATTGATGCCAGCCTTCATGATTCCCACGGGCATGCCATGTTTGGCCCGTCAAGCATGCAAATCATGCCGGGTGAAAAGATTGCCCTTTGTGGCCCGAGTGGCTGTGGAAAGTCGATGCTGCTCTCTATGATCGCAGGCCAGCGAATTTCGGACTCAGGGCAGATTATTATCGACCACCTTGATGTTCGTGATGTTCGGCTGGAGAGTCTCAGGCGGCAGGTTGCTTATGTTACGAACGAGTCAACCATGGAAGGTACTGTTATCGAGAATATCAGGATGGGCCGTGATGCACTCAGTCTGCGCGAAGTGAGATGGGCTCTTGAAGTCACCGGGCTTGCCTCAAAATTCGATGAAACCGGTGGTGGCCTTTACCACCCGATTGGCCCTGCGGGGCTGGGTCTTTCCAGAGGAGAGGCGAGCCGTCTGCTGATAGCCCGGGCAATCGTTGGACGGCCCAGATTGCTTTTGATCGATGGCCATCTTGATTCGCTTGATCGGGAAAATACTGATCGAATTCTTGATGTGCTGACTGCGCCGGAAGCCCCCTGGACTCTCATCCTTGTCACACAATCTGCTGAAATTCAGGCACGCATGGGGCGAATCATCAGCTTGGAAGTAAACCATAATACCGGAAGTGCGATCCAGGTAGCCCACCTCTGACCGGATCAGATTCAGCCGGTTTAAATGATTTCAGGTCAATCACTTACGGGATGATGCAATGTCAGGTACAGTCGAGAAATCCAAAGAGACGTCGGTTCGCCCCGCAACACAAATTGGCAAGGTTGTGGCTGAACGTCACCCCACAACCGGGGGCATGCTTGATAAGGCCAGCAATTTACCGGCTTTACGACTGGTTCAGCCGCCCCGGCGTTCACGCGCACTTGCACGATTTCTCCTTATGTCGTTATTGCTTTTGCCAGTTGGGCTTGCGCTGATTCCCTGGCGACAGACTGTCAGTGGTATGGGCAAGATTGTGGCCCTTGACCCGACGGAACGCCCGCAAATGATCGAGTCGCCGGTGAGCGGCCGGATCACCCACTGGTGGGTTCAGGAAGGCGATCGAGTGAAAGCCGGTGAAAAGCTCGTAGAAATACTTGATAACGACCCGAATTTCATGCAGCGACTGATGGATCAGCGAACGGCAATCTCAACCAAATTAAAGGCTTATCAGGAAAAAATTTCTCTCAACGAACTCCAGATCAAATTACTGGAACAGGCCCGAGACCTGTCAGTAAGCTCCTACAAATCTCAACTTGAGGCTGCAGAAGAGAAAGTGCAGCAAGCCGGTGAAAATCTGAAAGCAGCCCAGGCCTCATTAGCACGTGACACATCGCAAGTTCAGCGAATTCGACAACTTGCGAAAGAAGGGCTGGCCTCAACCCGCGACTTGGAAGTGGCAGAACGCGACTTTAAGTCGAGTCAGGCACTTGTTGGTGCAGATATCGAAGAGCTTCAGGCGACTCAAAAAGCCAGGGATGCCAAGAAAGCGGACCTTGACCGCATTATTCCTGCCGAAAATGCCAAAATACAGGATGCGCTTGGGTATTTGCAGGCGTCCATTGCCGAAGTCGAATCAACTCGCAAGGATCTGACCGAACTCGAAGTCAAAATCGAACGGCAAAAAACACAACTGATTACAGCTCCGAAGGATGGGATCGTCTTCAGGATTGTCGCCAACCAGACATTAACCGGCCAGGTGAAGGAGGCCGATCCGCTCATCCAGTTCGTACCCGATTCAGTACATGATGTCGCGGAAATTTTTATCGACGGAAATGATACACCGCTGGTTCAGCGGGGTGATCCTGTCCGGCTGCAATTTGAGGGTTGGCCGGCCGTTCAGTTTGTCGGCTGGCCAAGTGTTGCTGTCGGCACTTACGGCGGACAAGTTGTGCTTGTTGATTCAACAGACAGCGGTCAGGGGAAATTTCGAATTCTCGTCGAACCCGACCCTGACGACGAACCCTGGCCATCAAACCGGTTTCTCAGACAGGGTGTCAAAGCCAAGGGCTTTGTGCTTTTGCGTGAAGTGCGATTGGGCTATGAATTCTGGCGACGCTTAAATGGTTTCCCTATCATCATTTCGGACGACGAGCCTGATGATAAAGATGAGAAATTCGGAAAATACAAGATAAAACGGCCGAAGTGATGAAGCTGATTTTGCCGATTACAACAGTAGTCCTATTGCTATTCGACAAATTGTCGAATCCTTTCACTACTGGGCGGCAAAATCTTGGCTCGAAACACAAGCACTCAAACGCTGATTTTGTCTGGCAGATCAATGTTGATGTTTGCTGCTTCGGCTCTTTGCTGCGCTGAGTTGCAAGCACAATTCACACAGAGATCAGGGTTCCCACAGACAACCTCTCCATTGCCTGGCCCGACCAACTCTATGGATGACATTGAGAAATTTCCGGGCGTGCGGGGCGCGCCGTCCTCATTTCCTGGTGCGGTGCTATCAGGCCCCCTGCGTGGTTTTCCCATGAGTCAGCCTGGCAGTCTGAACCCACAGCCAAACATACCCCTGCAACTTACGCCGCTGGCACCGGAATTTCGCATTCCGCTTCGACCTGATATCAGTCAGGAAGCCAGCCGGTTTGGTGCATCGTCTCTGATGGATCGTCCGCCGGCCTTTGCACCCCAGGGAAGGGCGGGTGAATCGGCAGATAATGCCTCATTGAAAATTCTGAATCAGGAATTTCTTCGCAAACCTGAAGTTCTATTGCCCGACTCTCCGATGTTGCCCGGTCGGCCGCCTGTCAGCACGGTCGAATCGCCTGCGGGTGGTTCCCTGCAACTGGAAGAAATTCTTCAGAGTGTCGATAGAAGCTACCCACCTCTACTTGCAACATATCAGGAACTTGAGATTACCGAAGGCGGCATGCTTTCAGCCGTAGGTGGCTTTGACCTCTCGCTGAATTCGGCGGTAAGAAATTACCCGCTTGGATATTACCAGCGGTGGTATCACGAGTATTATCTTGAGCAGCCAACGACCTATCATGGCACGAAGTTCTTTGGTGGGTATCGCTGGGGCCAGGGCCAATATCCTATCTATTACTGGCCTTATCGCACTCAGGCAGGTGGCGAATTTGCTGCCGGTTTCGAGTTTCCGTTTTTGAAAGGCAACCGGATTGACGAACGCCGGGCCAAACTCTGGAAGGCCGAACTTGACCGGGCCAACGCTGACCCCAAAATTATGAGGGAACGCATAAATTCAATTAACAAGGCGTCGCAGGCTTTCTGGACATGGGTGGCCAGTGGTCGCAAGTATCAAATTGCCGAAGCACTTCTGGCAAAAGCCAAAGAACGCAATATTGCCCTTGCCCGGCAGGTAGAACTGGGCAGCATGCCAGAAGTGGAACTGACTGATAATCAGCGTATTCTCATTCAGCGAGAGAGTTTACGGCTTACCAGCTTTCGCCGGTTTCAACAGTCAAGCATCAATCTTTCTCTCTTTTATCGAGACGATGTTGGCCTTCCCAGCTTTCCGCCGGTTGAACGAATTCCGGTCACTTTTCCGGATCGTTACCGGCCTTCTGCCGATCAGGTTCAGGCTGATCTGGAAACAGCCCTGAGCCTTCGCCCGGAAATGCGATCGCTACGTATTCAAATGGAAAAAATGGGAATAGACCTGCAACTTGCACAAAATGAACTTTTGCCTGGCGTCAATCTTTATCTTTATGCCAGCCAAGATGTTGGGGCACAACCACCAAGCAAGAATCTGAAGTATTTGACTCTGGAATCTAGCCTGCTTGTTGATGTTCCAATTCAGCGACGTTATGCCAGGGGCAAAATACGTTCGGTCGAAGGAGAAATCTCGCAGTTGCGACAGCAAATTGGTTTCACCAGGGATACAATTGCAGCCGAAGTGCAGGATGCAATCAGCCAATTGGTAATAACTTATGAACAGGTGGAACTTTTCAGTCAGTCGCTTACGATCAACCGGGCCCTTGAGCTGTCTGAGCGTCGGAAATATGAGCTTGGAAATTCCAATATCCTGCTGGTCAATTTGCGTGAGCAGGCAACGGCAGATGCCGAGGCACTGGTTGTTGATGCCGAGGCGGAATATCATCGGGCCTGGGCCGAATATCGAGCAACCCTGGCCCTTGATGCGATTGGTGCAACATCAAACCCGGCAAGTGGTTTGGTAAATAATGCAGAACCCGGCACCAATGCTGCAATCCGGTCATTAGCGGCTGATGAAACAGAGACGCCCATAAGTCCTGAGAGACTCATTCTTGATTCACCGCTGGGTCGAGCCGGTTCGCCGTTTGGCCGTTGAGCTATGGATTAGGCTCAGCCGACTTCGAGGCCGAGTTCCTGACGAGCGGCAGCAATGTCACCCGCAAACTGAAAAAGCCCGTCAAGTTTTGAAACTTGAAAGACTTCGGCAACATTGCGTTCGACATTGCAGAATACGATCCGGCCACCCATTGGTTTGATGGCACGGCTGAGTGAAAGAAAACCACTGAGCGACGCCGATCCGGCGAAGTCAACGCCGTTCATGTCAATGATCAGGTCTTTCAGGCCAGTTTTTGCAGACATCATCGAATATTTTAAACGAAGGTCGTTGACCGGTTTCGGGTCAAGCCTCAGGCAGTCCCAGAACTCGGCGATTAAAACCCCGGCATCTTCCCGAAGTTCAACACTCGGCTTAAGCACTTCTTCAAACTCCAGTTAGCAGTGGCGTGCTCAACATCCTGCCAGCCCTTCAGGCCGACTTCGATGCCTCAGGATTGAATCATCTTGTGAATGAAAAGGAGAGGTTGCCACTGATTTCAGCCAATTCAGCAAAGATGGCTTCACTTTATTGTTACGGAACAGTCAAGCGATTTCCAACGAAATTCTGGGTTCATGCCCGTTTTCTTAAATTCTTCATCGCGTATTGAAATGTACTGGATGGAAATGTTTGACCTTTCCCAAAAATGACTTTTCTGGTTTTATGAGCGATAATTCAACATCAGCAGTAGAAATAGAAATGCCTGGCCCATTGCCCCAGCCCCAGACTACGGGAGCAAATCGTCATGAGTCTGAAAACGATACCGACTCAATGCTTTAAGTTCATGCTGTTGATTGTTTTGAGTTCAGTCTGCCAGGCTCAGGACTGGGTAGGTGCTGTTTTCCCAGACCGTGTGCACGACTTTGGAACAGTGGCCAAAGGGTCAAAACTTCGCCATAGTTTCAAAGTGACCAACACAACAAACAACGTTATTCATATTGCTTCTTATGCCACAAAGTGCGGCTGTACAGAGGTTAAGATCGGGGCTGATACCATTCCGCCCGGCACGCAGACAACCATCGAAGCCACGCTTGATACGACTCGATTCCAAGGTGTCAAGGCTTCCGGGCTCACGCTTAACATTGATCAGCCTACAGCAACGACGATCGACCTGAACATGAATTGCTTCATTCGGGGCGATGTTCTGCTCACTCCAGGCCTTCTTGAATTCGGCCAGGTCAAACGCACGGCAAGCCCGTCGCAAACTCTTACAATGCAATACCTTGGTGGTAATCCTGATTTTCGTGTAACTGGCTCTCAGCATCAGTCTCGTCGACTGATAGTGAAGATCAACGAGCAATCGCGAGCTGGTGGGCAGGTAACTTATTCCATAAATGCGAATCTGACATCCGAATCAAAACTCGGTTTTTATAAAGATCAGATCACCCTTAAAACGAATGACCCGGCAAGCCCTGAGATTCCCATATTTGTGACGGCTCAGGTCCAGGGCATGCTCTCAGCCACCCCTTCGGTCATGAATCTTGGGACTGTGGCAAAAGGGGCAACATTGGAAAAAACGGTGATTCTCAAGTCGGATCAAGCCTTTAAGATCAGTTCCACGAAGGCTTCCAAAGGAAACGTAACAGCAAATCTTGAAAAAACCGATCAAACGGCTCCACTGCAAACACTTAAGATCAGTTACAAAGCACCTGATAAACCCGGCCCTGATCATTCCGTGCTGGAAATATCCAGCGATATCAAGGACGAACCTCCCGCAGTGATTCAACTTTTTGCAACTGTGAATCCATAAAAAATCCCGGTCTATTGACCGGGATTTGGGGTATTAAGATTGTGGCTCTCAATACTTAATTACTTCTGGGCCGAAGCCTGTGGTGAAGCCGTCACCGGAGCTGCAGCAACCACGACTGTTTCGCAGGCAACTGGAGCAGGAGCACAGGCCTTCTTGTGGAAGATATTGCCAAGCTTCAGGTTGCACTTTTTCGGAGCAGGGGCACAAGCCACTGGGGCAGGCTCGCAAGCTGGCGCAGGAGCACAAGCCTTCTTATGGAAGAGGTTGCCAAGCTTCAGGCCACAATTCTTTGGTGCAGGAGCACAGGCAGCGACAGGTGCAGGGGCGCACTTTGGAGCCGGGGTACAGGAATTGGCATGACAGCCAGTGGCTACGGTCATTACGGCAACAACGGCGAAGCTAACCATGGAGAAAACTCCCTTGAAGTTGTGAGACAAGTTGCAAGTCGTTGAGCAAAGCTCTTTTACGCCAGTGATCTGCAGTAAATACATAAAATGCATGATCTGCAAGCCCTGGAGTCCCTGGTGG
>JBJTRR010000917.1:0-2506 GCA_046076185.1 bacterium
CTGGCCGACATTGTCAAGGTGTGTGCCGCCGCAAAGCTCGCGAGAGAAATCGCCCATTTCCACGACTCGCACATTTTCCGGATATTTCTCGCCGAAAAGCGCCATGGCACCCTTGGCCCGGGCGTCGGCAATGGGCATGACCGACCAGCCTATCGGCTCGCCCTTCATAATGCGTTCGTTAACAGTCTTTTCAATCTGCTTCAGCCGATCGCGGCCCACGGCTTCGGGGTTGGCAAAGTCGAATCGCAGGCGGTCGGGCTCGACCTTCGACCCAGCCTGCTGCGCGTGCTTGCCCAGGTGAATGTGCAGGGCGTGGTGCAGCACGTGTGTGGCCGAGTGTGCCCGCCGAATGGCCTGGCGGCGGGTTTCGTCAACGCTGGCCTTCACGTCCTGCCCGGCCTTGATTTCGCCTTCCAGCAGCCGGCCAATGTGCAGAAAAAGGTCGGCTTCCTTCTGTGTGTCGTCCACCTGAAACACTAATCCGGGCCCGGTAATGGTGCCAGTGTCGCCCATCTGGCCGCCGCTTTCGCCATAAAATGGCGTGCGGTCAAGCACCACAATCAGCTTCTTGTGGGCGTGGTCCACATGGGCACTTTCCAGAACGCTGTCGCCGGCAACCAGACCAACCACCTTCGCCGTGGCTTCGGTGCCCTGATACCCCAGAAATTCCGTGCCCTGGCCCTTCTGCCGCTTCTTCACTTCATCCACCGGCCCCAGCGTGAAGACAGCCGCCGCTTCTGTCGTGCCCCGAGAAACCCGCGAGTGCTCCTCCTGGGCCTGCGTAAAGCCTTCCATGTCAACCGCCAGGTTCTGCTCGCCGGCCAGAGATTGCGTCACCTCCACCGGAATGCCATAGGTGGCGTGCAGCTCAAAGGCATCTTTGCCCGATACGGCCGAATGGCCGCCCGCAGCCGTGCGTCGGAAGGTGTCGGAAAGCACCTTCAGGCCGTTTTCCAGATTACGCAGAAACTGTTCTTCTTCCAGCTTGATCAGGTTTTGAACGCGCACCACGCTCTCGGCCAGGTCTGGGTAAGGCCGTTTCATCATCTCGGCCACCACCGGCGGCAGTTTGTAAAGAAATGGCTCGCGGCGGCCCATCTGGTAAGCATCAAGCACGGCCCGGCGCAGCAGCCGACGAATCACATAGCCTTGCTTCTCGGGCCCTGGGCGAACATTTTCATGAATGGTGAAGGTCAGGGCGCGGGCATGGTCGGCCATCCGGCGAATGCGAACGCCATTGCGCGTGTCGCGTTCATATTTCACACCCACAGCTTCAGAAGCGGCGGCCACCATCGGCTGAAAAATGTCGATCTCAAAGTTCGACCGCACGCCCTGCATGGCCGCGGCCATTCGCTCAAGGCCCATGCCGGTGTCGATATTCTTGGCCGGCAGCGGTTCAAGTTCCTGAAACCCGACCCGGTTAAACTGGGTGAAAACCAGGTTCCAGATTTCGACCGGTTCCAGGCCATCGCCCTGATAGAAAATTTCCGAGCATGGCCCGCACACGCCATTGGGGCCTTCGCTGGGTGCGCTAGCCGGCCAGAAGTTGTCGGCTTCGCCCATGCGGGTAATGCGGTCGGGGGCCAGGCCAATTTCGCGGTTCCAGATGCCAAAGGCTTCGTCGTCGTCTTGATAGACCGTCACCGTCAGGCGGTTCGGGTCGATTTTCAGCACTTTGGTCAGCAGTTCCCAGGCCCAGTGAATGGCTTCCGGCTTGAAATAATCGCCGAATGAGAAATTGCCCAGCATTTCAAAAAAGGTCATGTGCCTTGGCGTGCGGCCGACATTGTCGATATCGCCGGTGCGAATGCACATCTGGCAGGTGGTGGCTTTTTTGAACGACGGGTCGCCCAGGCCCATGAATTCGCGTTTGAACTGGTTCATGCCCGCGCCGGTGAAGAGCACGGTGGGGTCGTTGGGCACCAGCACGTCGCTCGGCTTGCGGACACAGCCCTTGGATTCAAAAAACGAGAGATAAGCTTCGCGAATGTCATCCGTTTTCATGATTCAGCCGGGAAAAGTGTGCGAATGGACATGTAATCTGCCGGCAATGGTTGCCGAACCAGCCTGATTTGACCGTAGTAATCTAACAGATTCTGATAAATCTGGCGATATGAAGAACGCCCGCAGCCCTCTAGGTTTTAGCGGTATGGCGCAAGCCATCCGTAGGGCTTCCAGATTAAATCGGTATAGCGCAAGCCATCCGTTGCGTTATCAATTTTAGAACCCGTGGGCTTCCTCACATCCATACACCGTCGGGCTTGCGCCCTGCCGCTACCTTTAACATCCATATTAAAGCGGTATGGCGCAAGCCATCCGTTATGAATAGCATTGCGTTAACACACTTTCGAACCTCCCCGATCCTGCGCATCCAACGTGTACAAAATCGCCGCTTCCAGCGATTCTTCGTCAAAAAGATATCGAACGCTTCCCTTCAGGGTCCACCAGTGTTCGCGAACCATCGTATTTCTATGCCCTAAGCAGTCCGTTGAGCCATCAATCGAAG
>JBJTRR010000918.1:0-1279 GCA_046076185.1 bacterium
CGATTGTCTGTATCGAGCCGACTTCGGCCATGGTTCTGCGTGATTTTTACCCACGACTGACAGAAGAACTTGACGCCCGCCTGGTGGCCGACAACACTTTTGAACTGACGGCCTATCTTGCAGGAATGGCTGAACGCGGGCTTTTGCCGGAACCAACACAGCAGATAGCGGGCCGGGTGGGCTATCATCAGCCGTGCCACCAGCGGGCTCTGGGCGTGGGCAAGCCTGGCCATGATCTTGTGAGCCGGCTGCCGGGCGTGAATATTGAATTTATTGACCGAGGCTGTTCGGGCATTGCCGGGCCGTTTGGTGTGGCCCGCACAAATTTTCGAAAGAGTCTGCGGATTGGGTATCATTTACGCACCCGGCTGAAAGATTCGGATATTGATGCAGGCATGACCGAGTGCCTGAGCTGCCGCATGCAGATGGAGCAGGGCATTCCCAAACGCACGCTTCATCCTGTGGAATACCTGGCCATGGCAGCCGGCCTGAACCCGACGCTGAGAGCGGCCTGGAACCGGCCAAAACCGAGAAATGTGATCAGTTGATTTGCCAGGAAAATCGCCATGGCCGAGCCGAAAACCCGCCCCAACGACAACAGCGTGAAGGATCATCTTGATTCATTCGGGGGCAAGGTGAGCGAAGATGCGCACAAGATTTGTGTGCTATTCAGTGAAACGACCGGCCAGCCGCCGCGCATGTGGGGCGATGCCATCATCGGGTTTGGCGAAACGTGGCTGAAATATGCTTCGGGCCGCGAGCTGAACTGGATGAGCTGTGGCTTCGCCGTGCGTAAGAACGGCTTCGCAATTTATCTGATGCATGGCCTGGAAAATTATGCCGATTTATTAGCCCGGCTGGGCTGCCACAAAACAAGCAAAGCATGTATTTATGTAGATAAGCTGGAAAAGATTGATCTGGCTGTGCTGCGCGAGATGATCAGCCGGTCGGTATGAAAATCCTGTGTCTTCTATACCGTGCTGAACGGATCGGGTAAGATCGAGTTTGATTCGTCTTTGCAACCACGAGACGAGGACTGGACCGGCCGAGTGAATCGTCCGATCACCGAAAAGGAACTGTCGGCCCTGCGTCACAGCGTACGTCGCGGAACACCCTTCGGAACGAAAGCCTGGACTTCCCGCACGTCGGAAAACCTGGGACTTGAGTCCACTCTCAGACCTCAGGGAAGACCAAGAAAAGTAGAATGACCCATTCTACCCTGTGTCTGGCTGTTTCGTAGCGTACGTCGCGGAACACCCTTCGGAACGAAAGCCTGGAC
>JBJTRR010000919.1:0-2792 GCA_046076185.1 bacterium
AGCGACAGTGTTTTCGGTTTTGGTATGGGGATTTTTTTCCTCGGGTATCTTTTGCTTGAGATTCCGGGAACGCTGATTGTGGAGCGCTGGTCGGCACGTAAATGGATCTGCCGAATCATGATTACATGGGGTGTTCTGGCAGCTTTAACGGCATTTGTGAGAAAGCCCTGGGAATTTTATACAGTGCGGTTTTTGCTGGGATTGGGTGAAGCGGGCTTTTATCCAGGTGTGATTGTCTATCTGACACACTGGTTTCCAAAATCGGATCGCACCAAGGCTCTGGCCTGGTTTTTCATTGGTACACCAATTGCGCAGATCATTGGCCCGATCATTTCCGAACGATTGATTGACATTGGGCAAGCGGAAAATCCAGCCGTGATGGGACTGGTGGGTTGGCAGTGGGTCTTTATTTTCTGGGGTCTTCCAGCCGTGATTCTTGGCTTGGTTGTGCTGAACTATTTGACCGACAGGCCGAAAGATGCCAATTGGCTTACTCTGGCAGAGAGAGAGGCGCTGGAACTGGCTCTTGAACAGGAGAAGCTTCAGCAACTTCAGCAAACGGGCCACATGACAGTGGGACAGGCTCTGAGCAATCCGAGAGTTCTCGTACTGGCAGCGGCGTATTTCTTTGTTGTAACTGGCAATTATGGCGTGGAAATGTATATGGCATCGATATTTGAGGACTGGTACAAGATCAAAATCAAGGAAGTGGCTTATCTGATTATCATTCCGCCAATAGGTTCTTTGATTGGACAGATTTTTATCGGTTGGAGTTCAGACCGCACGGGCGAGCGGCGGTTTCATGCGACTATTCCGATCATTCTGGGAGCAATTGCACTTTATCTTGCCCCGTTTTCACAGGGGAACAAATTACTGAGTGTAGTGCTGTTCACGCTGACAATGACAGGACTGAAGGCCTATCTGCCAGCGTTCTGGGCATTGCCAAATCAGTTTTTAACGGCATCGGCTGCTGCAGCTTCAATCGGAATGATCAATTCGTTTGGCAACCTGGGCGGCTGGGTTGGGCCTTCCATGCTGGGTTACATCAAGCAAATTACGGGAAATTACACTTATGGCCTGTGGTATCTGGCGACTTCGATGGTGGTTTCAGCCATTATCATTCACCGGATAGGTGGCTATGGGGCCCCGAAGGAAACACAGGCCCCATCGCGGGTTGAAGGTGAGTTTAATTCTGAGCCTGAGTCGATCTGACCCAGATTCGTTTGCCACCGAGCCAGGTTTCGTGGACTTTGACGTCTTTGATCTGGCTTTCAGGGCATGTCAGTGGGTCGCGATCGACGATGATGAAGTCAGCGAACTTGCCCGGTTCGAGTGAACCGGTTTGCTGTTCAAGAAATAGGATTTTGGCATTTTCGATGGTGTAGAGCCGGATGGCTTCTTCCCGGCTCAGGCCGTTATTGAGGTGGAGTGGTTTATCCATGAATCGGCACTGCCGGCTGACGGCGATCCACATGGCGAGCCAGGGGTCGTAAGGATTGACCGAGCGAAGGCTGCCGATTTTCTGCATGTGATCAGAACCAAAGCCAACGACAAGGCCGGCTTCTCGCATACTGTGCAGCGGCTGAAATCGGGCCATTCGTTCCATACCAAACTGTTTGAGGAGAGTGTTGCCGTCCAGATAAAACCAGATTGGCTGAAGATCAACCATCACACCAAGGCGGGCAGCTTTTTTGATGGTTTCGGGATCCATGAAATTACAGTGGGTGATGCATGGGCGGCTGGCGCGGATTGATTTTTCGCGATCAACGGCTTCATAACTGTCGACAAGAAGTTTAACGGCACCATCGCCCACACTGTGAGCAGTGAATTGCAGCCCGGAGTCGGCCACTTTGCGGATCATTCGAGCCAGGTGTGTGGATGGGGTGCGCTGGACACCACGATAGTCGGGGTCAGTGATGCCGTAAATTTTACTGACACCCCATGGTTCCTGCATCAGGGCACTGCCGGTGAGCATGCCGCCATCGAGCCAGATTTTAGTGCCGATAATCTGCAGCATCGGGTCGGGCTGGCGAAGGGGGTGAGAGATGATTTTGTCGAGAGCATTTTCCGTCACTTCCCACGAGACATTCTCAGAAGGAAAGGTGTGTGAAAGCCTCAGCCGAACATTGAGTTGACCAGTTTTTTTGAGTTGCTCATAGACAGGGATAGAGCTGGCGGCAGCACCACGATCAGCAATCGTCGTAAAACCTACGCTGTTATAATCTTCGAATAAATCTTTAAGGTGTTTGGCAGTTTCGGCTTCGGTCGGGTTCTTGCTGAAGGATGGGGCTTTTACATTGGCCGAAAAGGCACGCAGCAGTCCGGTTGGTTCACCTGAAGTGTCTTTTTCGATAAAACCGGCCGAGCCTTTGGGGACCTGAAAATTACGATCAATTCCGGCGAGTTTCAGGGCCAGCGAATTGAGCATGCTGTCAGGGCCCGTGCTGAAGACAACAGGATGCCGTGGGGCGACTCCGTCAAGTTCTTCACGGGTGGGGTATCGCTGTTCTTTCAAACGTGTGATGAAGACTTGCCGCACGTTGACGATTGTGCCTTCAGGCTGAATTTTCGCCCGGTTGGCGATATAGGCAAGAAGCTGTTTGATATCCTGAATATCAGGGATTTCGTGGTCATGCTCGTAAGTTGCTGCCCCGACTGGGTGGGCGTGGCTATCCATAAGGCCGGGCATGAGGGTTCGGCCCGCGAGGTCGACCACTTTTACGCCCGGGTTTTTCTTCAGCTCGGCGGCCTTGGCACCCAGTGCGATGATTCGGCCATCGCGAATGGCCATT
>JBJTRR010000920.1:0-3337 GCA_046076185.1 bacterium
GCCCTGATGCCCGACGCCCACGTTGGCTATGGCCTGCCCATTGGCGGTGTGCTCGCCCTTGAAAATGCCGTGGTGCCCTATGGCGTGGGTGTCGATATCGCCTGCCGAATGAAGCTCAGCGTGCTTGACTGGTCGGTGCCCGACCTCGACCGCCGCCACGACGAGTTCAAAAACGCCCTGAACCGGGGCACCGTCTTTGGTGTTGGTGGCCGCCACCAGAAGCCGCAGGACCACCCGGTGATGGACGAAGACTGGTCTGTCTGCCGTGTCACCCGTGAAAATCATGCCAAGGCCTGGTCGCAGCTCGGCACCTCAGGCAGTGGTAATCACTTTGTTGAATTCGGCACGCTCACCATCACCGAACCGGGCAACGAGCTGGGCCTTGAGCCCGGCGAATATGTCGCACTGATGTCGCACAGTGGCTCGCGCGGCACAGGCGCGGCCGTCTGCAATTTCTATTCGCGTCTGGCCCGCCAGCGATTGCCGAAAAACTACGAATTTGTCGGCGACCTCGCCTGGCTCGACCTCACTTCTGAAGCCGGCCAGGAATACTGGGCCGCCATGAACCTGATGGGCGAATATGCCGCCGCCAACCATGCCGTGATTCACCGCAACGTGGCCCGCCAGTTGGGCGCCCGCATCATCGCCGGTGTTGAAAATCACCACAATTTCGCCTGGAAGGAAGTGCATGAAGGCAACGAATGGGTTGTGCACCGCAAGGGGGCGACCCCCGCTTCCGAAGGCGAGCTGGGCGTCATTCCCGGCTCAATGGGTTCACCGGCCTATGTCGTTCGTGGCAAGGGCAACCCGGCCAGCCTGCGTTCAGCCTCGCACGGGGCAGGCCGCGTCATGAGCCGCACCCAGGCCCGCAACACCTTCAATTTCAACAGTGTGCGAAAAGACCTGGCCGCCCGCGGAATCACCATTCTCTCGGCCGGTGCCGACGAAGTCCCAGGCGTCTATAAGGACATCGAAACCGTCATGGCCCAGCAGGCTGATCTTGTCCACATCATCGCCCGCTTCGACCCGCGCATCGTAAAAATGTCAGACGACGGCAAAAGCGAAGATTAATACCGGATAATTCAGGCAGGGTTTTACGATCCTGCCTGACTCCGTTTCCATGGTATTTTGCCCCCGATTTCAATAACCTGGCGATAATTCGGCATGTCGGCCAGCCTGCACCACGGCCGGGCCTGCATGGCCATTGTGCTGGGCCTGGGCCTGGCCAGTGGCCGGTTCGTCATTCAGCCAGCCCTGCCGCACGGCATACTTCAGCAGTTCCACCAGCGATCGCAGCCCCAGCTTGGCAAACGACCTTCGCTTGTAAGTATCAATCGTCTTGATGGATAGCCCTGTCGCCCGGCCAATCTCCTTCATAATATAGCCCCTGGCCAGCAGCCGCAGGATTTCATATTCCCGCTGGCTCAGTGCCTTAATCGGCATCGGCTCACGCCCTTTCCCATTGGGGCTGAGATAATTCCCAAACACGGCCGAAATCAGCGAAGCGTGCAGATACACCCGCCCGCCAGCCACCGACCTGATGGCATCAACCACCTGCGCGGCCGCGGCTTTCTTCCCGATAAATCCGTCAGCACCGGCTGAAATCGTGGCCTGAATCTGCTCAACCACCTCAAAAAGGCTCATCGCAATAATCCGAATCTGAGGTCTCTGCGATTTCAGCAGGCGTATCGCCTCTATCGCCTCTGGCTCGTTCGTGCCCACATCCAGCAAAACAATGTCCACCGGCGTCTGGGCCAGAAACACCAATGCATCCTGCCCTGTCGGGCATTCACCTGCCACCACCATATCCTTCTGCCCACTGATAAGATTACTTAATCCGGCACGAATCAGCGGGTAATCGTCAACAATCAATACACTTGGCATGGCACATCCATCTCTTTCTTCTGAATCCCGAGAATGAAAATCCTGATATGGCAGATGGTAATCTGGGACAAACAGGTAGTTTTGTCTGTCCGTAAATGAAAAATAGACTACGGGGGCAAAGTGCGTCAGCCTTTCTCCTTTAAAAGCGGCCTTTTCATAAAATTATGGCACTTCTGTAAGCCCGCATGCGACAGACCGGCCAACATCGCTGTCCGACTTGTTTTTCAAGTGTTTTCTCAATTTTTTGTCATTTAGTCAGAAGTCGTTAATGCCCGCATGTAGGACATAATGCGTCGATCCTTCTGCATTTAAGGGACACTCTTTTCATTCCAGACCGACATTCCGATGACAAACCCGTGCCATTTCAGGTAAATTAGTGGCTCGGCTGGAATTTCAGAATCGGACTGTCGCAACGGACTCGGCAACACGCATGACACCCAGAATTCTTATGGCGACGTCTTTCCCCATCCCTGGGGAATTTGATGGCACCGCAATGCTGCCCATCAAAATTGTGCGTGAATTGCGTAAAATCGGCGTAGAAGTTGTGTTGGCTCACCTCTCGGCCCGGCCGCCCGGCAGCTTTTCCATTCGTAAAACTGAATTTGAAGGCATTCCCTCATACACCCTGCCACCGGCCCGCTGGCTTGGCGGCCTGAAAAAGATCATGCAACGCCACCGCCTGAATCTTGTGCATGCCCAGCACTATGGCGGTGCTACGCGAAGCCAGGCCGCTTGCCTGATGCACGACTGGCCCATGGTCTATGAAATTCATTCCCTGCTGGGCGATGAGGTGGAACGCGACCGCCTGGGCCGGGGCCTGAAATTCAAGACAACCCGCTTTCTTGAGCAGGTTGCCTGCAACCATGCCGCCGAAGTGATTGTGCTGGGCGAACCTGTGGGCGATGTCTGCCGCAATGAAAAAGCCATTCCCGCCGAACGCATTCACACCATTTATCCAGGCATTGACATGTCTGAATATGATCAGGTGCTGCCGCCTTACCCTATACCGGGCGTCGGGCCTGAACATCAGGTGGTCATGTACATTGGCTCGATCGTTCACCCGAACCAGGGCGTGCCTCTGCTGATCGATGCCCTGCCCGCCATCTTTCAGGCCAATCCGCGGGCCCGCTGCGTGCTTGTGGGTGGCCCCGCCGATGCCGGCCGCGAATACCAGAAGCGCATTGGCCCCTTGGCCGACCGGCTCATCACCATCACCGGCACCACGCCAAGCCAGGTCGTCTCCCTTTCCCGCCAGGCTGATGTGCTCGTTCACCCACGCCTGGCGTGCCGTGAAAACTACTCGGTTCAGTCCAAAATCGCCGTCTATCTCGCCGCGGGCCGGCCGATTGTCGCCACCGACTTTGGCGATTATCGCATGCTTCTGGGCGAAAAACAGGCCGGGCTGCTTACGGAAGTCACGCCTGAAAGCATCGCGGCCGGTGTCAATGAACTG
>JBJTRR010000921.1:0-2437 GCA_046076185.1 bacterium
CAGGGGGTGTGCCCCGGCCGGTTTTCAAACTGAATCGAGGTGATGTGAAACAACCTCTTGAAGAAGTAAAACCTGGCACAATTACATCATTGAAATTTGCTACTTATCAATTGCCAGTTGAAGAGCAAATTGATGAATCGCTGCGCCGTGCCCGGCTCGCCGACTGGATTACCAGCCCCGAAAATCCGCTTTTCTGGCGGTCGATTGTCAATCGGGTCTGGCAATATCATTTTGGTCGTGGGATTGTCGATACACCCGGCGATTTTGGCAGGATGGGTGCAACACCAAGCCATGCCGAGCTTCTTGATTTCCTGGCTGCCGAATTCCGTGATGGAGGAGGCAAATTAAAGTCATTGCACAAACTTATTGTGACCAGTGCCACTTATCGTCAGTCAAGTGTAGGAAATAACAAGTTTGCTCTTCGCGATTCTGGGAATAATTATCTCTGGCGTCAAAACCGCAGAAAACTTGAGGCTGAAGCCGTTCGAGACAGTATTCTGGCTGTTTCCGGCAAATTAAACACGGCTACCGGTGGACCATCATTTCAAGATTTTGTCATCACCCATCCAGAACATTCACCGCATTATGAATATGATAAAGCCGATTTGAATGACACCAGACTTCATCGCCGCTCAATTTACCGCTTCATCGTGCGTAGTCAGCCCCAACCGTTCCTTACGACCATGGACTGTGCAGACCCTTCAATCAGAGTCGATCGTCGGAACGAATCCGTCTCGGCGGCCCAGGCGTTGGCACAGTGGAATGAGTCGCTTGTGCTGGTGGTTGCGGCTGATTTTGGTAAATGGATCGACAAACAACCGGGTGAAATTCCGAAAAAGGTCATCACTGCCTTCGAAAAATACCTGACGCGAAAGCCAAATAGCGATGAACTGAAATCGCTGACTCAATTTACCGAAAAATATGGCACGGCTTCTCTCGCCCGCCTGCTCTTGAATCTCAACGAATTCAGCTTCGTTGACTGATCATCGCTGAATAACTGGTGTATCAAATGCAATTTCCTCATGTATCACGATGGCATCGACCTGAAATGCAACCGCATCAATCAACTCCACCATCACGTCGCGAATGGCTGAAACAAAGCGGTGCTGGCCTGGGTGGGCTTGCCTTAGGCATCCTGGCGGCTGAAGAGGAAGCACGAAGTCAGACAACTGCCATCTCATCCACACCGGGCATTTTGAAAGGCGTGCTGCATCATCCGCCCAAAGCCACACGCGTTGTTGAACTTTTCATGGCCGGTGCAGCAAGCCATGTTGACCTTTTCGACTACAAACCCGAACTTGTTCGTCGTGATGGCCAGGAATCAAATTTTGGTGAAAAAGTCGAAACGTTTCAAAATGGCCTGGGGCCTTGGCTTCGCCCCGTCTGGAAGTTCGGGCAATATGGTCAGTCAGGGCGTTATCTTTCCGAGGTGGTTGCCGATTTCGCTCCGGTTGCCGATGAAATGGCTTTTGTTCATAACATGGTGGGCAAAACAGGTGTGCATAGCCAGGCCACTCTTTTACAGACAACTGGCTTTAATTTGCCCGGCTTTCCTTCAGCAGGCGCCTGGGTCAGCTATGCCCTTGGCAGTATGAACGACAACCTGCCGACATTCGTCGTTATGCCCGACCATCGCGGCCTCGCTTCAAATGGCACCAAGAACTGGGATGCTGCGTTTCTGCCTGGTCAATATGCAGGCACAGTCGCTTATCCTGGTCAGCCCACGCCCATTGCCAATCTTCGGCCTGATGCCCGTTACGTATCGCGATTTTCTTCGGAATCCGAAATAGAAAGCTACGAGCTCATGGCCCGGCTAAACCGGGCCCATGCCAGTGAACGCCCCGGCGACCCTCGGCTGGAAGCCAGAATCCGTGGCTACGAACTGGCCGCCCGCATGCAACTGGCTGCACCACAGGCATTTGATCTCTCGCAAGAACCCAAACATATCCTGCGTCTTTATGGCCTTGAGGATATTCCCAATACATATCCGGCTGAAATTAATGCACGTGAAGAAATTCATATTTTCGCAAGAAAATGCCTCACCGCCCGTCGATTGCTTGAGCAAGGCGTGAGATTCGTGCAAATCTGGTCGGGTAACGACAATGGCTTTCCGCGTCGCAACTGGGACAGCCATGAGGATATTCAGCGAGATCATGGCCCGCTGGCCAGAGGCATGGCTCGTGGGGCAAGCGCTTTTATTCAGGATCTCCGCCAGCGTGGCATGCTTGATGACACCATAGTCATATGGTCAACTGAATTCGGCCGAATGCCTTCAAGCCAGGGTGGCAGGGGCCGAGATCACAATCCTTATTGTTTCACCACATGGCTTGCAGGTGGTGGCGTGAAAGGCGGAATCAGCCATGGCCCCAGCGATGATTTTGGCTATAAGCCGGCTGATCGCGACAATCCGACGATGATTTACGACATTCATGCCACC
>JBJTRR010000922.1:0-3512 GCA_046076185.1 bacterium
AATTCATGTCCTCTGGCCCTTGCACCTTCCACCAGGGCACTCACATTGTCGTCAGAGACGCTTGACTCAACCGAAAGCGAGGCGGGGATCAGGCGCACCAATGAGTTGGTCGATATGGTGGTCTCGTTGCGTTTGCCTGCGATTTTTGTTGAGTCAAGCGTCTCTGACGACAATGTGAGTGCCCTGGTGGAAGGTGCAAGGGCCAGAGGACATGAATTGAAAATCGGCGGGTCGCTTTTTTCGGATGCACCCGGGCGATTTGGCACGCCTGAAGGCACATACATTGGCATGATGAAGCATAACCTGAAGGTTTTTTCGGAGGCGATGCATGGCTCAACGACCTCCGGCCCGAGCTCATGAGGTCTCAAAGGCATGAATCCTGCTCTGATTGAAATGAACCCTCTTCCAACTGCACGAAACAATGAAAAGGCTGGCAAAACGGTGCCGGTGCTTGATGTGCATGACCTTACGGTGGCTTACCGGGAAAAGCCGGTAATCTGGCATGTTGATTTCGCAATCGAGGGTCCTTCGCTTGTGGGAATCGTTGGGCCTAATGGAGCCGGTAAGAGCACGCTTTTAAAGGCTATTTTGGGGCTTTTATCCGTCAGTTCCGGCAGAGTCGAGTTTTTTGGCCGATCGCTTTCAAAAGAGCGGTTGAGGGTGGGTTATGTGCCACAGCGAGAGAGTGTTGACTGGGATTTTCCGATCCAGGTGCTTGATGTGGTGATGATGGGAACTTATGGGCGGCTTGGCTGGTTTCGGCGACCGGGTCGGGCTGAGCGATCGCTGGCCTTGGAGTGTCTTGAGCGGATGGGGCTTTCAGGCCTGGAAAACCGGCAGATCGGGCAGCTTTCGGGTGGGCAGCAACAGCGTGTTTTTCTGGCCAGGGCACTTGCCCAGAAGGCTGATCTTTATTTCATGGATGAGCCGATGGCCGGGGTTGATGCGGCGACGGAACAGGCGATTTTTATTGTTCTGGAAGAGTTGCGTAAGCAGGGGAAGACCGTATTGGTTGTTCATCATGATCTGCGTAGTGTTCCCGATCATTTTGACCATTTGCTGTTGATCAATCAGCGGCTTGTGGCCAGTGGGCCGACATCAGAGGTTTTCACTCCGGACTTGCTGCAGAAAACTTACGGTGGTCGTTTGGCGATTCTGGATCAATTGGCATTGGCGGTAAAAACCGGTAAACCTACGAATTGATCTAAGAAAATTGCCTGAGCACAAGATGAAATAAAATGCAATTATTGCACGAGCTGACACAATATAACACGCTGGTGATTCTTGCCGGAACGACTTTGATGGGTCTGGTGGCTGGCCTGGTGGGAACATTTACTGTTCTCAGGCAGAGGGCACTGGCGGGCGATGTTTTTGCTCATGCGACATTACCGGGTCTGTGTCTGGCATTTATTGCAATTGAAGAGCGAAAACTCTGGTTTTTGTTGGCCGGGGCTGCGGTGACAGGTTTCCTGGCGATGTTACTGGTTTCGTCTCTGACAAAAAATGCCCGGGTGAAGGACGATTCGGCACTTGCTTTGGTGCTGGGTGTGTTTTTTGGCATGGGGATTGTATTATCGCGATGGATTCAGAACCAGACGACGGAAGGCTCAAAGGCCGGGCTTGATTCCTTTCTTCTGGGCAAAACATCGGGTATGATTCTGACCGATGTTTATTTCATTGCAATGGTCAGTTTCATTTCATTAATTGTTGTCATTCTGTTATTCAAGGAATTTCAACTGATGGTATTTGACCCCGGGTTTGCCAGTGTTTCAGGCTGGCCTGTAGGCTTGCTCGATCTGATTCTGATGTGTCTTATGGGATTGGTGGTTGTGGCTGGGCTGACATCAGTAGGCATTGTATTAATCACGGCATTGCTGGTGATTCCAGCAGCAGCGGCCCGGTTCTGGACCAATCGGCTACTGATAATGTGCTGTGTTTCTTCGGCAATCGGGATGTTTGCATCGATCAGCGGAGTGATTTTTTCGACTCTTTTTGAAGACTTGCCGACGGGTGCATTCATGACACTATCTGCCGCTTTTGCATTTGTGATATCAGCCATTTTTGCACCCTGCCGGGGCTGGTTCTGGTCGAGGAAAAGAAAGAAAATGCAAGTTCACAATACAACTCTGGCAATGGAACTTTCCTGATGTTTCAGGCTGTTTTTCATACGAGCCCGGCGGGTGCAGGGTGGTCGATTGGAGCCTGGACGATTGCCATTGGCTGCCTTTCGGCGATTCCAGCCGCATTAATTGGCGTCTTTCTTTGCCTGCGGCGCATGAGTCTGCTGGCAGATGCAATCAGTCATGCCGTGCTACCGGGTATTGCAATTGCATTTCTGGTTTCAGGCCAGGTCAGCGGTCTGCCCATCGTGCTTGGGGCGGTGATTGCAGCGATTTTGACATCGGCCCTGACAAGAACACTGCGTGTGGTAGGGAATGTTAACGAGCAGGCCGGTGTGGGAGTTGTATTTACAACACTTTTTGCAATTGGTGTGATGTTAATTTCAATAGCGGCGGGGAATGTTGACCTTGACCCCGGCTGTATTCTTTATGGGGCCATTGAATTTGTGCCTTTGGATACGGTTGCCTTTGGGTCGATTGAATTTCCCAGGTCGGTGATTCCTCTAGGTTTTTCAGCAATTATTACAATTTGTTTTGTCATTATATTATTCAAAGAATTGAAAATTTGCAGCTTTGATTCGGGTCTGGCTGATTCCATGGGCTTTTATCCGTCAAAAATCGATTTCATTTTACTTGTTCTGACTTCAACGGTTACGGTATTCAGTTTTGAAGCAGTTGGTTCGATACTTGTCATTGTGTTGCTGGTTGCACCGGCTTCGGCGGCGTTGTTGCTTTCAGACAGGCTTGAAGTGGCCATGCCGCTGGCAGTGCTTTTTGGTTGTCTTTCCAGTTTACTGGGTTATTTTGGTGCTTTATACACTAATACATCTGTCGCTGGCATGATGGCTATGGCTGCCGGCCTGATTTTTGGAATTGCCTGGCTTTTTTCGCCGCTGCATGGCGAGCTGGCGAATGTGATTCGCCGGTTGAGGCTTCGTGTTGTGGTGGCCACCGATGATTTGCTTGCAGCCTATTACAGACGTAAGCATGGCCAGCGAGACCTGGCGGCCAGCTTTGAGAACCCGAAATTGCAATCGCGATTCTGGCGGACTCTGGCACAGAAACGGGCCATTCGCAAGGGTTGGCTGGCTGCGGTGGATGGTCAGTCGGATTCTGCCCTGGAATTGACACCTGAGGGCCAGCTCATTGCAAAGTCGTTGGTGAGAAGCCATCGCCTGTGGGAATCGTTTCTGCATCGTGATTTTCAGCTCGCTGAAGATCATCTGCATGAGCCGGCCGAACTGGCCGAGCATTTTCTTGGGCCCGATTTGCAGTCGGAACTTCGAAGCCAGCTGCAGGAGCCCGACATCGACCCGCATGGCAAAGTCATCCCGTAAGGCAAAATGGCAAGTCAAAGGCATCGATAGGATACCATTGGAATAAAGCGATTAA
>JBJTRR010000923.1:0-3252 GCA_046076185.1 bacterium
TTTGCGAAACGCGGTTGTCGTCGTAAGGGCCGGGCTGAACGATGTCGTCGCCGATCCTGCCCTCGTCGCCTTGTAAAACATGCCAGGCTGAAAGCAGATAGGGCTTGCCGCTGGCGGCATCATAAACCACGCAGCCGGCAGTGCCTGCCGAGATTGACGGATGACCGATGCTGACGCCGGGCACAACGGGGTCAATGGCTACCCTACGATTGTCAGTTTTCGGTTTGGCAGCCTCAAGGCTGATCTCACGAAAGCTTTGGCGGTAAGATCGCTGAAGAACGTCGGTGGGCACTTCAACGCCGCCGATTTTGATGGATTTGGGCAGCATGGTGGCCCCGATGCTTTCAAGGGCCTCGGGCTTGACCTTCTGGGCGACGGTGAACTGGATGGCCAGCTCGTCTGTCGGCTTGCCCTCCGTCTGGCGATAACCAATGCCCACGGAAGTGACATTTTTTTGAGTCAGATAGCGGGAAGCTTCTCGCCTCACAAACTTTTTCAGGTCTTCAACGCTCACCTGTTTTGCCATGATTCAGCCCCTTCAGCACAGAAAAACGAGAGTCTCAACGCATCAGCAATATTGCTAAAACATATCACGTTTGTTCGGTTTTGATTGAACTTCCTGATAATTTCATCAAATGGCTTTGACATTTTGCAGCTGTCAGTCGGCCCGGTTGAATCTTGAATCGGCCCGGCTTTTTTCTGATGATAGGGCAAATCTCATCACCCCAGAAACTGCAAGCCCGGCACAAAAGGCGACGATCATGACGTTGAAAAGTCTAACCCGAGGTTATCCAGCCAAGGCTGCAATCGTGGGCTTATTCGCCCTGAGCCTTTCGGCCGCTTCGTGGACAAGCCTGACAACCCATTCCGGCTGGAAGCAACATTCCATGAGCCGGCCGAAGCCACCGGTTGTGACGCCAGCTGACAAACCGGGTGCCCCGCCCTCAGATGCCGTGGTGCTTTTTGACGGCAAATCGCTTGATGAATTCACCACCGACAATGGCCGACCGGCCCGCTGGACAGTGGCTGATGGCTACATGGAAGTGCGGCCGGGAATGGGCAAGATTGTTTCAAAAAAGCAGTTTGGCGATGTGCAGCTTCATGTGGAATGGGCCTCGCCCAATCCGGCGGAAGGCGTGGGGCAGGACAGGGGCAACAGCGGCATTTTCTTCATGGGTCAGTATGAAATTCAGGTGCTTGACAGCTTCAAGGCCGATACTTATGCCGATGGCCAGGCTGGGGCGATTTATGGCGAGTATCCGCCACTGGCCAATGCCACGCGGGCACCGGGCGAATGGCAAAGCTATGACATTGCCTTCCGCCGGCCACGGTTTGATAAGTCGGGGGCACTGGTCGAGCCGGCCAGGGCCACGGTTTTTCTGAACGGGGTGCTGGTTCAGAATAATGAAATACTTTACGGGCCGACTTCGTGGCTGAGTTTTGACCCCTATGAAGCCGGCCCCGAGAAGGGAACGATTGAGCTTCAGGACCATGGCCACAAGGTTCGGTTTCGCAATCTCTGGGTGCGTGAACTGGCCGAAAGGCCTGCCCCGACTGCGGCGGATCTCAAGCCGATTGATGTCATGAAGGTTGAGAAAAACTATGTTGATTCGCTTGCCGGCGAATATAAGCTGAGCGATCGGCCGGGCGCACTGCCACTGAGCGTGAAATCAGGCGGCGATCATCTGCTGATTCGCTTCCCGAACCGGAAGACGATTTTGAAGCTGGTGCCCGTGGGCAAGGGGGTGTTTCAGTTTACGCAAACTGATGCCAGATTTGTCTTTAATGAATCTGGCGATGAAATCACGTTTGAAATTGGCGGCGAAGCCCGCAAAATACCCCGAATGATGAAATAAGTTGAATTGGTGACGGAGTTTATCATCACCTTGAGGATATCAATGCATGCACGCATTGACATTTTTGCGATTTTGCAACATAATGAAAGAAGTTGACGAAAGTCGCATGCTATGATCAAATTGTAGTTGTGATTGTATTTCGGGTTCAATACGGAAAGCTGCGGGTGAATGATGGGCCGGAATCGACGAAATCGTAGGCGTTTTCAGATTGATCTGATTGAGTCGTGCGAGACACGGGCTCTGATGAGTGTCGGTCTCTCAAGAAATGGTATGCTGAACATTCGCGGGACGGACGCAAATGATTCGTTTGAGTTGGGAAGGCCATCAGCCAATCCGAGTCAGTTGCAGGTGATTAAAAATGGCAATCTTGTTTTCAAAACGGATTCGAAACGTGTTAAGTCGATCATGGCCAAGGCCCTGGCGGGCGACGATTCGTTAATAGTGAATGAAGCTGGCGGCAAGATCAGCGTGCCTGTGACATTTCTGGGCGGCCGGGGCGATGATGTTTTCAAAGGCGGGTTGGGACAGAACAGGTTCGACGGCGGCGCTGGCCTGAATGTGATTTATCCCAGCGGCGGCAGCGATAAATCGATCAATGCCCGTAATGCCGACGACGTGATGAAGCTGGGCACCGAGACGGGCCTTCGCCGGTTTTTAATCAAGGCTGTGCGTGGCCAGAACCGGATTGTCGGGCTGCTTGAGCGTGGGCCTGCCGTTCAGAACGATACACCAGCCAGTTTACCCGTGGCCAAGACGGGGGTTGCAGCCGCCCCGGCCAGCGGTGCGTCTGGCTATTCGCAGACCAATACGCAGGTGGGCGGTGTTGATGAAGGCGACATTATTGAAAATAACGGCGTGAGCCTGTTTATTCTGTCGCGGGGCGAGCTGCTGATTGTTGATGCCCGCAATGCCGACGCCATGGCCGTGAGCTCACGAACCAAAATTGATGGCTGGGCGATGGCCGAGTATCTTGACGGTAACCGGCTGACGGTGATTTCAAGCGTCTGGAACAATGAAAGTCAGCCGGGCGATGGCATCGTGATGCCGATGCTGCGGATTCGTACCGGCGGCCAGCAGGTGCAGGTGACTGTGTTTGACGTTTCCAACACGGCCTCGCCAACGGTGATCTCAAAGACTATGATCGACGGCAATTACAACGATTCGCGGATGGTTGACGGCAAGCTGGCCCTGATCGTTCAGAACGATCTTCTGGCCGGTTATTGGCGTGGTTTCGGCGGTGGAATTGCATTTGCCCAGTCGGCCGTGGGCAAAATGTCTGCACCGGCCGTGAGCAATACCTCGCTTGAAAAACTCGTTCGCAAAACTCCGCTTGAAAAGCTGCTGCCTTCCTTCACCACGACGGGTGTGAACAATGGCACGAAATACGCGGTTTCCG
>JBJTRR010000924.1:0-11029 GCA_046076185.1 bacterium
ATGTCTTCCGGGTCGACTTTGGCAGCCAGTTCTGAACTGCTCTTGCGAGCGGTCATGCCGATCAGCCGGTCTGCATATTTCATGTAGAGGCGGGTGGAAGCGTCCATCTGACCACTTCGAAACGCTTCCAGCAAGTCATGATCTGATTTGGAAACAGATTGGCTGAGTTCAAGAAACTCAGCGTCGATTTCTTCCTGATTCACGGCCAACCCTCCCCTCACTGACCAGCGACCCTGGTCGACATTTCTGGTAATCACCACGTTTAACCTTATCTGACAAACTGATGCGTTCTCAAGATTTTAACGACATTATGCACAATGAGTTGTTGAAGAAATCAATCTTTTACGCATGTTCTCCGGTTTGCAGGTTTTTTTAGTGCTTGGTGCAGGGTTCATGAACACAATCGGCCAGAGCGAAGGTTGCCCAATTCTTGGTGAATTGATAAAATCCGCACATCAATGATATTGTGTCGTGGTTTCGCACTGCCATGAGAAGTCGCTCTGGTGTGTAGTGTATAATTCGACAGTTTAAACGTGGCTGACAGCCCGATGTGACAGGCAACTGACAGAATCATTGAAATTGTCGCATGCCAGTGGGGCAGTGGCACATGCAGCGCATCAGCAATTTGGAGCATATCAAACCGATGGCCGATTCTTCCAAGTATGTTTACTCGTTTGGCGGTGGCAAGTCTGACGGCGACGGCTCGATGAAGGCCCTGCTGGGCGGCAAGGGTGCCAACTTGGCAGAAATGTCGCGGATTGGTCTGCCGGTGCCTCCCGGCTTCACGATCACAACGGAAGTCTGCAACCATTTTTATGCCAATGGCAGAAATTATCCTGATGCACTTCAGGCCCAGGTGGAGGATGGTATCGCCAAGGTTGAGGCGATCATGGGCACCAAATTCGGCGACAAAAATGCTGTGCCGCTTCTGGTGGCTGTCCGTTCGGGTGCCCGCGACTCGATGCCGGGTATGATGGATACCATTCTGAACCTTGGCCTGAACGACGACACCGTGCAGTCTCTCTTCAACGCCACGGGTAACGAGCGATTCGCCTGGGATTGTTATCGCCGCTTTGTTCAGATGTATGGCGACGTGGTGCTGGGCGTGCAGAAGCGGGAAGGTGAAGACCACGAGCCTTTTGAGCTGGTGATTGAAGCCTTGAAGGAAGAACGCTATCACGACCACAACATGGAAGATACCAAGCTTTCAGCCGATGACCTGAAAGAGCTAGTCAGCCGCTTCAAAAAGCTGGTTAAGGACCGTACCGGCCATGACTTTCCGGCCAGCCCCTGGGATCAGCTCAAGGGAGCCGTTGGAGCTGTATTCGGGTCGTGGATGAACGACCGTGCCATTGTTTATCGTCGTAAGTACAACATCCCGAGCGAATGGGGCACGGCTGTGAACGTGCAGGCCATGGTTTTCGGGAACACAGGCGAGACCTCGGGTTCTGGCGTGGCCTTCACCCGCAACCCTGCCAATGGCGACAAGGAATTCTATGGCGAGTTTCTGATGAACGCCCAGGGTGAAGACGTGGTTGCCGGTGTGCGAACACCTGACCCTGTTGCCAAGCTGAAAGATGTTATGGGCTCAGCCTATGACGAACTTGACCGTATTCGCGATGTGCTGGAAAAGCATTTCAAAGACGTTCAGGACTTCGAATTCACGATTCAGGATCGCAAGGTTTTCATGCTCCAGACGCGTAACGGCAAGCGAACGGCCATGGCCGCGCTCAAGTTCGCCATGGACATGCAGAAGGAAGGGCTGATTGACTGGAAGACCGCCGTGATGCGGAACCCGGCCGACCAGCTTGAGCAGCTTCTTGCACCTGTTTTTGACCTGGCTGAAGTGAAAAAGGCCAAAGTTATTGCCACTGGTCTGCCCGCCGGCCCAGGTGCAGCCACTGGAAAAATTTATTTGAATGCCGAGCGTGCCGTGGCCGCTGCCGAAAGGGGCGAGAAGGTATTGCTGGTGCGTGTTGAGACTTCGCCGGAAGACCTGCGAGGGATGATCGCCGCCGAAGGTATTCTGACAGCTCGTGGTGGTGTGTCGTCGCACGCCGCACTTGTGGCCCGCCAGATGGGCAAGGTCTGTATCTGTGGCGCGGCTGCCCTTGAAGTAAACTATGAAGCCAAGTCGGTTTCTGTTAGTGGTCAGACGTTCCACGAAGGCGATTATCTCTCCATCGATGGTACCTCGGGCCAGGTTTATGCCGGTCAGGTGAAAACCGCTCCTTCTGAAATCATTGCCGGTCTTCTCAATGGCGATACCGAAGCCCAGAAAACCGAAAAATTCCAGAGCTTCAAGCAACTGATGCAATGGTGTGCCGATGCAACCCGCATGACAGTTCGGACAAATGCCGATACGCCTGAGCAGACGGCTAACGCCATCGCCTTTGGCGCGGTTGGCATTGGTCTGACCCGCACAGAGCACATGTTCTTTGAAGGTGACCGCATCGACGCAATGCGAGAGATGATTCTCTCAAACGACCTCGAATCGCGAGAAGCTGCACTGGCCAAGCTCCTGCCTTACCAGCGTTCTGACTTCTACGGCATTTTCAAGGCTCTTGGCGGATTCCCGGCGACGATTCGTTTCCTTGATCCACCGCTGCACGAGTTCCTGCCTCATACAAAAGAACAGCAGATGGACCTCTCCCGCAAGATCGGCGTGCCGGTTGAGCGGATTATGGCCCGCGTTCACGAGCTTCATGAATTCAATCCCATGCTTGGCTTCCGTGGTTGCCGTCTCGGTATCAAATTCCCGGAAATCACCCGTATGCAGGCCCGTGCCGTTTTTGAAGCGGCTGCCCAGTGTGCTGCGGAAGGCATTGCCTGCAAGCCTGAGATCATGATTCCGCTGGTCGGCTTCAAGAAAGAGCTTGACCTGCAGGTGGCGATCGTTCATGAAACCGCCAAAAAAGTTGAAGCCGAAAAGGGTGTTAAGCTTTCTTACCAGGTTGGCACAATGATTGAGGTGCCGCGAGGCGCCCTGACAGCCAACGAAATCGCCGAATCGGCTGAATTCTTCAGCTTCGGTACCAACGACCTGACCCAGACAACCATGGGCATGAGTCGCGATGACAGCGGCTCGTTCCTCACGGCTTATCAGGAGTCGGAAATCGTTAAGAAGAACCCGTTCGCCTCAATTGACCAGACGGGTGTCGGCCAGTTGATGGAAATTGCCATCGCCAAGGGCCGCAGCACCAGGCCAAAGATTAAGCTTGGTATTTGCGGCGAACATGGCGGCGACCCTGATTCTGTCGTCTTCTGCCACAAGATTGGCCTTGATTATGTCTCGTGCTCGCCCTATCGCGTGCCCGTGGCCAGGCTGGCTGCTGCTCAGGCGGCCATTGCCGACAGCAAATAAATCATTGTGATTTGAAATGAACAAAAGCCACATGCCCCAAAGGCATATGGCTTTTGCTTTGATTTGCAGCCAGGAGAACTCAGAGAAGCTTCAGATTGATATCAGTCAGTCAGTTATTTCACCGACTGAATTTGCACGCCCTTCGAGCGATTTTCAAAGTTGTAGCGATTTTCAAGCCTTTCGATCTGCTTCATTTCGTTCAAGCGGTTCTGCCCGCGCAGATTCTGGTCAAGCTGTTGTCCTTCCATTGGTGGCTGGCCAGGGTCTCTGGGGGTGACCTGGGGCAAGTCATTCGCCTGGAAGTTTTGCACCATCACACCGCCGAGCGGTGTTTTGCCACGGTAAAACGCAAATCGACCCGCCGATTGACGCACCACTATTGTGGCAAGACCACCCAGGCCATCTGCCACGAAAACGCCACGCAGGTCGGTCTGCCCATCGCGGAAGTTATTGTCGATACTGCCAGAATATTTCACCTGAAGTTTGGCCAGAGCCTTGCCTGTGCCAGTCTCACGGGCCGAGATTCGCACGCGTCCGGCCGCTGGTTCTTCAAGCACTTCAAGCTCGATGGGTGTGGCCAGAACAATACCCGACGCGAAAAGCTCTCGCCCACGCACCATCACCAGATAAGCGCCTTCGCCAGGTATGGGCAGGGCAACTTCATGGGTTTTGTCGGCGTAATCCCGCCCATCGCCAAGTTTGACGGTGGTCTCGGTCAGTGGTTTGATACCGGCCAGATCGACAGACGCAATCTGGTCGAGATTCCTCTTGGTCAGATACAACCGCATGAGGTCAACGGGATAAACCTTGAGATCAAGCGAGTCAATATTGCGATAATCGACTTTGAATCGAGCCGTGATCGACTTGGTCTCAGGTGTTGTCGGCACCAGTGTCACTTCAGGCATTTTAAGCGACTTGCGTTCAATCGCCTTCACAGCCACAGCCGCGTCAGGGAATTGACCCTGCACCTGCTGATACTGGGGCAGTGCTTTTTCAAACTGGCTGCGGGCATCGAAAATCTGGGCCATAATATACTGAGCCTGTGCCCGGTTAGGGCTTGGTCGGCGAACGCCGCCCGGCTCTTCATAAGTGCTTTCAGCCACTCGCTGGGCAATGGCAATGGCTTTGTCAAGTTCGCCAAGGTTATAGCGTGCCAGTGCTTCGCCGAACTGAAAGCTGTCAAGAAATTTGCTTCGGGGGTAAATGCCGGCCGCATTTTCAGCCACTTTCACCACGGCTTCGTGGGCCTCAAGCTGGGAAAGATCGCCGATCAGGGCAAGGCTGGCTTCGTCGCCCAGAGGGTCGTTGGGCGAAAGGCTGAGGAAGAGCTGGGTCAGGCTGATTGCCTGTGCGAAAAGCTCGGAACGTGTGATCTTGGCGTCAAGAAGTTGCCGCCGAACGTCCGGATTGTTCTGCGATTCTGACGCAATTTGTGCCAGCCAGCGGGAAAGGCCAAAAAAGTCGCTCTGCAGACTCGCTGACCCTGGGTATGACTGCCAGACGCGTAGCAGATAAGCCGCTGCCTCAAGCGGGCGGCCAGCCTGTCGGAGAGTTTGCCCAAGGCGGGTTTCGTCCAGATATCCGGCTTCAAGCACAGCCCGCCAGACGAGCCAGGCGCGTTCAAATTCGCCTATGGCAGCATACGAATCGCCAACAACCCGAATTTTGTCGATTGGGATAACAAGCTCGGGGGCTTTTTGCTTGAGAACTTCAAAATCATTGACGATCTTTCGAGGCTCTTTGGCCGCGATGTGGGCATCGAGTAGCATCCGGGCGATATTTCCGGCATGGCCATCGTGCACCGTAAAAGCTGCGTTCAGCTCTTCAAACGCTTTGGCAGATTCAGCCAGCCTGCCTTTTTCGAAGTGACGAAGGCCGCGATTGAAAAGTTCGTCGGGTGTTGGCTTATACGGGTCGGTTGACTTTTCACCAGCGGCAAGAACGGTAAGTGATGACTCGGTCGAGGCATGAACCTGCGACTGATCCATCAGCGAATAAACCCGGGCTGGCCTTTGGGCGAATTTGCCGGTCGTCACGCCAACAATTTCATAAGTCAACACCTCGTTAAAGAGATTGGTCGGGTTGTAATAAAGCCGCAATAGACCACGTTCCTGCTCAACACGCTGAAGTCGGCCGGATGAGCTCTGCAGAGATCCTTCCACCAGACGTGTTCCGGAAGGCAGTGGCTCTTCCAGTACGGCCAGCTCGCCGCGATTGTCAATCACGTTGGCCTGCTGGCCCACGAGGTGAAGCCGCATCAGGGCTCGCTGGCCCTCGGGCAGCATCGTAACGATGTTGTCGGTAACAGTTGGGTTCACAGCCACAATGTACCCGGTTGGCAGGCGACGACCATCAAGTTCGGGGTCGGCCGCCAGTGCCTTTCGTTCAGCGATATAAAGCCGCTTGCCTTCAATTTTCTGGTCGGGGCCGTAATCGCGGCTGAAGCCGGAAAGCTCAACCCCATAGCCGAACCGGGCCCGACCTTCTACATCAAAAGTTATGCGGTTTTCGCCAGATTTGATCATTCCGGCCGGAATATTCCAAAGCCTTACCGGGGCACCTCCCGAGCCGTCCACAGTGATCTGTTCCAGCACCTGGTCATTGACGCGGATCGTCATGCGATATCGATCTTCGACCGCCTCGGCCCGACCATACCATGCCGAGAGTGCCGCCACTGCCGGGCCCTTTGTCTCAAAGGGCTGCCAGCCGGGGCCAAGCCGGCGAGCATTAAGCCATTCCACTGCCTGCGGCAGTTCATCAGCACCGGGCCGCACCATGGCCATGGCCCACGTTGCCCATGCCGTAGTGAGTTCCTGGCCCACCACGCCTGATTGCCAATAACGCTGCAGTGGCTTGCCCGGCTGCGGTGGCAGGGTGCGGCTCCGGCTTAACAGAGTGCTGATGAGTTCATCTGCAAGGGCCCGGCGATCAAGTTTTGTCCACGCCAGGGCGATTGTGGCCAGTTCGGCAGAATCAAGTGCGTTTCGATTTCTTGAAAGTGCGTTAAGTTCTTCAAAGCCAATCTTGCCTACATAAGCCAGCGAGATAGTGTTCCAGGGGCGGGCAGCACCACCGTTTGCCTGAACATAGGCACTGGCTTTGTTGGTGGCATCGGCATTTTCAGCCACGCCGCTTTCTTTTGCCATGGCCAGGGCCAGAAGTACCCGTGCTGAAGTGCTTGGGTCGCTTGTCAGGTTGTTCTGCGGGTTGGCAAGCTTGACGGGGCCCTGGCCAGTGAGAGGCCAACCGCCATCGTCGTTTTGCCTTGAGACCAGTTCGGCCACCAGGCCACGCACACGTGATGCCAGCCGGGCCTGATCGACAGTGTTTGCACCACCGATTTGTCGCAGATAGCCAATCGCAGCACTTGTTGCCATCAAATCGGCAGCCCGGTCGGCCGTTGTGTTCCAGGGTGGCGGCATGATACAGCTCCAGCGGTCGCGTGGCATTGGCCAGAGTTCCGCACCAAGTGCTGCTTCAAGAACCTGCCGCTCAAGCGTGGGCGAAAGTGAAACCATCATTCCCACGCTCTCGTATTTCCGCCCTTCTGGCAGCTTGATAAGCACAGTCTGGTCATCACGGCCCGAGCCATGTGCTGATGCCAGCACAGGTGTGCCCAGCGGGCGTGCCGGCACACTGACCGATTCCTGATCGGTTGCCGAGCCCGAAGTTGCCGATGCAACAAAACGCACTTCCTGGGTGGCAGGAATGGCGATTTCATCAAAGCTGATGTTCGTCACGCCATCGGCTTCGATTTTCAGCGTTTTGACGTCGCGGCTCGACTGCCCGTTAATATAGCGTTCAAGGTTGACACTCACTTCACCCCTGACACCCGAGTGATGCAGCCGGGCCGCCGGCCGGAAGCGGTCGCCTTCGGCCAGATGGCCGGGAACGTCCAGCTCAATGAAAAATGGTTTGCGTACGGCCAGATCAGCCGATGCCTGGCCAACGAGCGTATCTGTTGCCGTCACCCCCCGGCCGTCAAATTCATATTCACCAAGGGAATTCGGGGCTTTAATGGTGACTTTTGCCCGGCCGGCATTGTCGGTCACGATGGCAGCGTTCCAGTAGGCAGTTTCAATGGTTCGCTCGCGGGCAGGGTCGGGTTCGGCCATGGCAGCCAGGCCGGCTTCCATTTTCTCTTCGGCAAGGGCTAACTGCTTTCCTGCGGCATCAATGCCCGACCTTTTTCTGTCAAGCGATTCACTGGCCTGAGATTTGCGCAGCATAACCACCTGGTCTTTGTCTTTGGCTGGTTGCTGATCGCGGCGACTTTCCGCACGCGGGCTACCAGCCATCCTGCCACCACCGCCACCCATACCAACATAGCCACCCATCATCCCGCCGGTTCCAGCAGGCTTGGCCGGAGCGGCTGCTGCCGGGGCGACTCTGGCTGGAGCTGCCGGTACCCCGAAAGCAGGTGAACCGGGTGCCGCGTCAGCCACAACCGGCGCTGGTGCCGCGGCCGAAGCCGGAGCCTGCATTGGCATGGCACCACGACCGGCAAAGCCCTGCGCCCGCCCCTTGGCCAGTTCGCGGGAAACACTGTTTGCCGTCTGGGCCTGCAGTCGCTCGGCTTCTTCAACGATTGATTCAGGCACGCGAATGGTTGCCGGGTTGTATCTGAAAAGATTTGTCGAAGTGGATCCGAAAGCACCCAGGCGAGATTGATCATAGAAAAATTGCTGGATATCCGGCCCGCCTTTGCCAAAAAGTCGAACCAATGCTTTATCAACGAGACTCAACGAGAGTTCAGCTACGGCAGGTTTTCCGTTCTGGTCGGTTGTTGTGATTTCCACATCGATTGAATCACCAGGCTTGACGTTGCCTGCCAGTGGCTTGATTTCGACGGATAAGCCGCGAAGCACTTTGACATCAAGTCGGGCCAGGTCGTGCTGCTGCTCTCTCATTCGAGTTGCCGTGAGGGTGAGGTTCGGGAACTGGTTATCGGCAACTGTCCATTTCAGGCGATTTTCGCCTTCTTTAGCCTGTACAATCCGGTAGCCAAGTATCCGGTCGGCTTCAAAGCACAGCAGCACGGGGCCGCCCGAAGCCCGGGCAAAAAGAGTCGCTTCGGCCTCGGTGCCGAGCTTCCACGATGTCGTCTCGGCCAATAATCGCAGGCCATTCGGGTCGTCTTCGCCCGATACATCAAGCACCAGTTCAGCAGTGACCGGGCGACCATAGCGGTCGCTTCCCGAAAGTCGAACCACATGCGTGCCGCCACGTGGGTCTTCCACTTTGACCTGCGCCCGGGCATCGCCTGACTTATCGTCTGTTTTCACTTTCTGTCGGCTGACTTCCTGCTCCGTCACCCGGCCCGATTCACTCGATCTCCTTACCAGAACCAGGTCAAGCAGCTGCCCGGTTGGCTTGCCCAGGGCGTCGTCTGTGTGAATGCTCAACGGAATTGTTTCGTTGACCAGATATGTCGATCGACCTGATTTCAACGATGCGCTGTATGAGGCACCTGGAATGGCGAACTGAGTCGATGTGGCCAGGCCTTCATCGGGCAATTCAGCGGTGATGGAATATTGCGAATTTTCATTGAGTTCTTCGGTTGGCACGCTAAGTGCCGCCTGGCCGGCATTGTCAGTTGCAAGTTCCAGTGTTTGACCATCGGGCAATTGCACCCGAACAGCCCGACCTGCCAGAGGTGTCCCGTAAGAATAACGGGCGACGACTTTGCCGCTAAGCTTTTCGCCTCGTTCGACGATCGACTGGTCAAGTTCAATATTTAGAACAACCTTTGGTAATTCGTAGTCTTCCACGCTGAAGCTGCCCGCGAAGTTCGACCCGCCGGGCTGGAAGAGTCGCACGGCATATTCACCTAACGATGCCGACTGATCCAGCGGAACGGATTCGGCAAATGTG
This sequence comes from bacterium, assembly GCA_046076185.1. Taxonomy (GTDB): domain Bacteria; phylum Planctomycetota; class Planctomycetia; order Isosphaerales; family Isosphaeraceae; genus QWQI01. Next base: position 9,239 of record JBJTRR010000924.1, read on the forward strand.
CCGAATCGCGAGACCTTAACTTGCCGGCTCAGCAGATTGCGTCCACGGCTGTCGGCGACTTCAAGCGTGTATTGGGCACCGTCCGTAATCGAATAGCGGCTCTGGCTGATCTCTCGCACAATGCCGCGAAGCTCAACCTTCTGCCCAGGCCGGTAAGCTGGTCTGTCTGTAAGGATCATCGCCCTGGCCGAAAGGGCGCGGGCCGAAACGGCCGGAACTTCAGCGGCTGATGTGGTGGCCACGTGGTCGCCGTCAATCAGCAATAACCGGTGGCTGGTACGATTTCCGCGTGGGCCTGGCCAGTCTTTAAGCAGAACGCCATCGTTACCGGTTTTTTCATCCATCAAAATGTTCTGACCATCACTTACCAGTACGCGAGTGCCCGGCTTGGCGGTCGAATTCAGCATATTCTGCGAATAAACCAGAAGCTGATCCCGGGATGTCTTGATGATGGCGTCAAGATCCGAGCCGATCACCATGGTTGTCGCCTGAAATGTTTTGTCATCAGTCACTTTGACAACCCAGACACCCGGCATTTTCAGGCCCTTGAGTTCATATTCCGAATCAACAGGTTTGTAGCGTGACTGGCCTGGAACATCCGCCGACCATTCGGCATCGGGCTTGACGAGGCCAATATCAAGCTGCTCAACAGCACCAAGAATCTGCTTTTTTCGGAAATAGCTCTCAGGGTCAATTCGATAGGCTGAAAAATTGAGCTTTTCGATGTTACGGGTACTGATTTTGAGTTTTGCGGCCTCATTGGTGCGAAACACCCGGGGCGTGATCACCACGAGCGATTTCTGCTCCATCACGGCAATTCGACCGGCTGCCATGCTACGCCATGGCTCAAGCTGCACACCACGATATGACTCAATCGCTCCGGCCAGGTCGCCGGTTTGCGTTTCCAGCAGAAAGCCGGTCTGATAGCGTGCCTCGGCCGATTCGTTGTATTGCGGGAAGCGGGTTTGCAGAACCTTCCACGCATTAATGGCATCAGCATATTGCTTTTCGGTCACGAATGAGTTGCCGGATCGGAACAGAAGCCTCGGTACAATCGGTTGAAGCGGGTTTGTAGCCACAAACCGTGCTATGGCATCACGAAATGCAGTATATTTCTTCTCGCGTTCCAGCTTGTTGGCCTTGTCGATTTCAATATCAATCACGGCCTGAAGTGCCATGGCCGATGCCGCTCCGTCAGGGTATTTCACCGAGTATTCTCGAAATGCGGCCTGAGCCTCATCGTATTTCTCAATGGCTCGCAACATGTTGGCAAGCAAAATCTGGGCTTTTGGCTTCGATTCAGACAAGTCTTTACGTGCGATTTCTGTCTCAGCCCGAAATGGTTTCTCTGCCAGAAAGCCCTGCAGTGCCGTCACGGCTTCTGCCGGTTTTTGCATCATGATTTCGCAAATGGCATAAGCCGTACGTACCGCCCGAGGGTTGGCAGGGTCGGCCTTCAGGGCTTTTTCAGCGGCAGCAACGGCCCTGGCCAGTGCCGCCAAATCGCCCATTGGCAGGCCCATGATGGATGTCTGGGCTACGTTTGGCTTTACTGTCAGATCCCATGAAAATGGCACGCCCGTGGCCAGTGCCTGGGCATAAATGCAATCGTTTTTTAATGAAAAAGCCGTTTTATCAGTCGCCGGTGCGCTTTCAAGGCTTCTTGCCAGATCAGCCCAAATGCGCCTGGCTACGGGAAATTGATTGCTACGAAAGTGGGCCAGACCCAGATCAAATTTTGCCTGGTTTTTGATCTCCGACCGTTTTTCCAGCTTAACCAGCGAATCAAGT
>JBJTRR010000925.1:0-3135 GCA_046076185.1 bacterium
GCGAGAAATTCGCAACAAACCCGGATTTCTGTCGCGTGCCACCTGGCTGATCGGCTGTGATCAGGGCTTTTGTGCGACAATTCAGGGTATAGTTGACCGAACCGGCTATGGCTTCATACAAAACGTGGCTGTGCTGCCCGGTTATCGTGGCAAGGGCCTGGGCAAGGCTCTCGTCACAAAATCGCTGGCCGGTTTTAAGGCCTGCGGCCTAAGGCGGGCGTTTCTCGAAGTCACAGCCGATAATCCTGCCGCTGTCATGCTTTATTACAAGCTGGGGTTTCAAAAAGCACGGACTAGCTATCGCGCCGTGACTCATGAATAATCTGCCGGAATTTCCTGCAGGATTAAATCAAGTTGAAATGTCGCACTCATTCATTTGCAAACACATTATGCCAGAATGGGTTTAACGACATTCCCAAAAACATCCGTCAGACGAAAGTCGCGGCCTGCATAGCGATATGTCACCCGTCTGTGATCAAGGCCCATCAAGTGCAGAATAGTGGCATGATAATCATGAACATGCACAAGGTCTTTCGCGACATTGGCACCAATTTCATCGGTTTCTCCATGTGTTATGCCGGCTTTTACGCCTGCGCCTGCCAGAATGCAGGTGAAGGCGCTGGCCAGGTGGTTTCGGCCAGGTGAATTTGGGCCATCGCCCCAGGGTGTTCGGCCGAATTCCGTGCTAATGGCAACAAGTGTGTCATCAAGCATGCCGCGCGATTTCATGTCGCGAATCAAAGCGGTAATGGCTTGATCCACACGTGCTGCCTTGGGTTTATGGTCGGCCATGTTACCGTGGCTGTCCCAATTGTTGCTGGCCCCGGTGTCGATAATCTCGACACATCGCACCCCTCGTTCAAGCAATCGCCGGGCCATCAGGCACTGAGCTCCAAATGATTTATTATCGCCACGAGCCATACCAAATTCCGCAAGCGTCTTTTCTGATTCCTGGTTCAAGTCAAGGGCTTCGGGCGCCTCTTTTTGCAGGCCCCGGGCAACACGATTATTATTCATTCGGCCGGTCAGTCGCTTGTCGTCGGGCCGGTTGCGAGAATGATGCTCGTTAAGCCTGTCGAGAAAATCCTCTTCCAGTTGTCTGATTGAAATGGAGTCCGGGCTTTTTTCGGGTTCCATTCGATTTAAATTGGCGAAAGGTTCGGGCCCCGGCACAATGCGTACACCCTGAAATTCAGGCGGCAGAAAGCTGGAATCAAAAACCTGGGCACCCGCATAAGGCAGATGTTCGCAGAAAACGACATAAGATGGAAGGTTCGGGTTTTCTGTGCCCAAGGCAAATGAAAGCCAGCTGCCGATGCTTGGCATGGGCACAGTGCTCGACCCTGTGTGCATGGCCAGTGTCGCCTGAAAATGTTCGACAATATCGGTCTTCATCGAACGGATAATGCAAAGATCGTCGATGACACCCGGCAGGTGCGTGAACAGATCGCTTACACTGATACCCGACTGGCCATGCTTTCGAAAGGTGTAGGGCGAACGTAAAAGCGGCAGCTTTGATATGCCACGCAAATTAAATCCATCGACTGTCTTGCCATTGAGCCGATCAAGTTCAGGTTTGGGGTCGAATGTGTCGATATGCGACATTCCGCCTGTAAGAAATATCATCAGGAAACGATTTGCTTTGGGCTGGTGATGCAATTGGCCCTTGGGAATGACGACTTCAGCACTGCCAAGCCCGGCTGCCACTTGCCACATGGCAGCGGCTGATGAGCCGGCCAGCAGGCTGCGTCGGGTGATAAAATTTTCAATACTCTGTTTAAAATCTGATTTCATTTGGATTACATTTCAATCGACATAGAGAAACGCATTACTCATAAACAGCGTATGCACAAAAGATTCCATGACCTTGTCGGGCGTGTGGCCGGCAGACGCTGTGGCTTGATTCAACCACTCTCTGGCCAGTTGCAATTCGGCCTCATCGGGCAACCTTCCCAGCACATTCTTCCAGATTTCATGAATCAAAAGTACCTGATCGGCATTTTGTGCATAATGCTTTTTCAGGCGGCGTGCGGTGGCCTGAGACTGCTCAATGAAAAACGGATGATTGGAAAGATGAAGAGATTGCAATGGCACGCTTGACTGGCTTCGGATACCGGTTGATGCGTTGGTATCAGGGCCGTCGAAAAGGGCAAGAAACGGATGCTTCTGGATGCGTTGGGTCATCAGGTAAACCGTGCGATGACGCGTGTCGTATCGTTCACGGAATGGGTCGTGCTGTGTCCATTTCCAGCTTTCCACGGGCGGGAAAGGATGTGGCCCGGCAGAGCCGGTTTTTAGCAGCCCGGATATGGCAAGCAGGCTGTCGCGAATCGATTCGGCATCAAGCCGACGCCGGTTGTGCCGCCATAACCTCTGATTCTCAGGGTCGGTAATGCTTTGATTATGAATATCGACACACGACAAAACATAAACCCTTGACTTGACAATCTCTCGCACCAGCTTTCGGGTTGACCACCCGTTGGCTATAAACTGCCTGGTCAGGTAATCCAGCAGTTCCGGATGTGTCGGCGGGCTGCCCCTGGTGCCAAAATCATTGGGCGTTTCTACCAGACCACGGCCGAAAAGATGCATCCAGACACGGTTCACATAAACTCGCGGAGTCAGCGGGTTGGCCTGGTCTGTCAGCCACGCGGCCAGCTCGCGGCGGCCACTTTCATGGGGGGCAATGCAGGGCCGCGAAAGACCCGGCAAAAACGCCGGTACTCCTCGCGGGATGACTTCGCCTGGGTCGCCGGGCTCGCCCTTTCGTCGCAATGGTTCGTCGTGCGGCTTGCCTTCGGAAACCCCATAGGCCGTTTCCATAAATTCAGGCCAGCCGCCCATTCGACGATCTTTTTCAAGCCTTTTTCGATCGTCAGCCTGCTTCATCAGCATTTCAGGAGTGAATGGCCCGATGAAATCTGTCGTACGCTTTTTAATCGCATTGATTTCAATGCGTTCCTTTTCCAGAAGCTGTTTCATTTCCGCTGCTGGCAAAAGCGAAACAAAGCCAGAACGTGGCAATTTTTTCGACTGAAATTCCTCGCTTCCGGCATAAGGGTAAACGGTGCTGGCAAAGATGCCATAAAGGCCATAATATTCACGCATGGAAATTGGGTCGAACTTGTGGTCGTG
>JBJTRR010000926.1:0-5744 GCA_046076185.1 bacterium
TGACGAAACATCCGCAGCAACCATCCCGGCATGAACCCGGCCAACAAGCAGGGGGCGAGCCTCTTTGGAACCGTCGTTGTATTTACCGGCAGTTACATTCCCCGCACAGCCCGTAAAATAAATGTGAGCAACACCGGGTTCGTCAGCATCCCGCCGGGCTCGGGCCAGGCCGACAAAGTCGCTGGAAACCCGCCCATCGCCATAGTAGCTCATCGGGTGTGTCGCATAAAAATACAATCGGGCAACAGGTTTCTTATTGCTGTAAATCGAGACCGATTTGAGCATCGGGTCGATCACACCTTCTGGCGCCTCGCGTGCTTTAGGGTCTTTTGTTGCACTGGTTCGGTTAAATAGCAATTTACCGTTGGTGCCAATCACACGACGTGCCGAAGCAACCTGGCTCACCCTGGCCTGGCCAAGCCCCACCGCATCAACAGGTGTTCCATTATTGGAAGCCGATGAAATTGCAGCAGAAACCTTTTCTACAAGTTTATTTAAGAAGATTTCGTCGTATGTCAGAATCTTTGAATTATATTTTCTCAGAAGGCTGTTTGCAAAAGGTTCACAAAATGGAGCATTATGCTGATGAATACTATGCAGGCTCACACGATCAGGCGTGGTGTGGGCAGCTTTGGCCATGGCATCGCGAATCTGAAAATATGCATCGTTACAAACGCCAGTCCAGTCAATCGTTGCCAGAACAATAGGCTGATCGTTCCCTTGAATGACAATTCCACGAAGCCTCAACGGGTCATCGACTACCTCTGCAGGCTTTATCCATCCGCCACACAAGGGGTGCCCCATAGGAACAGTGGCGTCAATATCGAATCGGCAAATGTGAAGGCCGGGCATGGTCAGGGCTCCAAAATATCGCGGAAATCACTGGATGGGATTGAGGCTGGTATCACAGGCGGGTTCCATACTTATACAAAATAGCACCTCCGTTTATGCGATGCCACTGAAAAACGCCAGATGGTAATTTTGCGCAGCAAACAGAAATTCTATCAGCCTGACTATTTTTTGTTTGAATCCCCCTTTGAATTAAGTTATTCTCATCTTACGAAATCAACTACCAGCGAGAGAAAAGACCGTCCTTCAAAAAAAGGATTGCTAACAATATGCGTAAAAGGAATTCGGACTGGGAAGTCTATCTGAAATCAGAACCACGAGTCTCACGAAACTCAGCGGTTTTCGAAAAAACTGAAATTGCTGGTGATCAGGTTCAGCCATCAGCCAGGCTTGAATCTGTTTTACCAACTGGCGATAAACTTTCCGCAAAGCCACCTGCAACCGCCAAGCCAGGGCAAAGCCTGTCTTCGAGACTTCTATCATTTACAAAATCATTTCCTTCTCGAATCTTGAACTGGTTTTTTCCAAAAATTGCATGTCTGCCTGTCAAAAGCATCTACCCTAATGTTCCTGCCATTCCGATTTCAATCATTGATACGGCTGATACTTTAGGACGACTGCTCATTCGCACTTTTCAGACAAAGCAAGCCATGATGGGCCTTGCCAATCGATACGAGATCGGCGGAATTACAAGTTATGGCCGTGATTTTCTCTACGATAAACAGATACGCTCTCGGCAGGTAACCAATTACACCCAGTTGAAACAAACACTCAGTTCCATTTCTCCCGTCAATTTTGCCGGCGTCTGTTTTGACATGGCAAAAAACGAAATGGCGTCTGCCGGCCAGTGGTTTTCCAGCACACAATCCCTGACAAGTCTTGCGATTGAATCACCCGAGCAGTGGACGATCTCGTGGACAACCTTCCCAGAAGTTTATCAAAATGCAATTCGCGATGGTCTGGATAAAACCTTTTCAGCCACTCTAACAGATGCTGATGCTGCCACCAAAGCATTCTGGCCAACTATCGCTGAAAACGGTCTGGCTTATAATCTACTCATTCTTAAGAAAATGAATTCAGATAATCTCAACGAATTTCAATCTCTGTTCGGAAATACCTGGGAAGCCACGTATACAAAGGAATATGAAAACAAACGGCTTTATGTGATTGATCTGCGCATTTTTGAGGCGGTTAAATCAGGTGAAATTGATGGCTTTCCCAGATTCACGCCCGGGGCAGTGATCCTCCTCACTCAAAACGAATTGACGAAAGATTTAACGCCTGTCGCCATTCGAATATCAAATTATCATGCGAATGAAGTCAAACTTTATAACAGATCAACAGGAACAACAGATTCAGCCTGGATTTACGCCCTGCTTGCAGCCAAATGCGCCGTCACTGTGTGGGGCATCTGGATCGGCCATGTCTGGCACTGGCATATCGTGACTGCCGCCGCAGTGATGACAATGTTCAACACTCTCAATAAAAACCACCCGGTTTACCAGATCCTCTCACCACAATCTGATTATTTGATCGGGTTTGATAATGTGCTGCTGATACTCTGGGGGACAGTGGCTCCTCCGACATCTATCACATCTTCTTTCCGATTTTTATACCTACTCAACGAGTATGGCGCAAAAAACCTGTTTTTTGATGATGATCCAATCGCAACACTCAATCGAAATGGTATCACTGAATCCGATTTCAGCCAGGCAACGCCATGGGATAAATACCCGCTTGTCGAGAAAACTCTCAAGGTGTGGTCGGCTGCAGAAGACTATATTTCAAATATCGTTGATTATTTTTATTCAGACGATAATGCGGTAAAGTCAGACAAGCCATTACAACAGTGGGCAAAAGACTCCGGAAAAAATGGCGAAGGTAATATCGGTGGATTTCCCGAATCCATTGCGACGAGAGATGAATTGAAAGAAATTCTGACAAGTTTAATTTACCGGGTTACTGTGCATGGTTCAGCACGACTCAATGCCACGCCCAACCCTGTGATGAGTTTTGTGCCGAATTTTCCGCCATGCCTTCAGAAAAATGAATTGATTGATCCTTCATCAACAATGGATACCAAGTCGCTTATGAACTGGCTGCCAAAGACTGGCACGATTGGTGAAATGATGCAGTTTTATTTCACTTTTGCATTTTCCGTTCCATATGAACCATTTATTCCGCTCGAAGGAATCAACGATCCATCAACCTATTTTTATGACAACAAGAAATGCAATCAGTCTCTTGTCGAATTTCGCCTGAAAATACTTGAAATTCTTCACGAACTTTCAGGCGATATGCCACAGGTGTTTCAGTGGCCGCTGAATATTGAAACCTGATGATTAAAACAATACATATAAGCATACTCAAATCCTCCGAAAGCAGTTGATCATTTCGTGTTTTGAACCATCTGCTGAGGCATACCAATTCATTTTCAGATAAAGCAAAAAAGGAACTTTTCTATGATCTTGTGAAAAGCAGAACAGTTTTTATAAAATTTGTATCGTGCTAACTCTATCGATTACAAAACTTGTAATCTGATCGCCAAAAACCACATCCATCAAAACCAGGATCTATTTTCCATGTCAACCAGCAAACCCATACGCGTTGCCATCATTGGCCTTGGCTTTGGTGCTGAATTCATTCCGATTTATCAAAATTATCCCGGGGCAGAGATGTATGCCATTTGCCGCCGGGATGAGAAGGGGCTTCAGGAAACGGCTGAAAAATACGGAATCCCAGCAAAATATACTGATTACAACGAACTGCTGAAAGATCCGAATATCGACGCCGTTCACATCAACAGCCCGATCCCTGACCACGGCTGGATGAGTGTTGCCGCCCTTAAAGCCGGTAAGCATGTCGCCTGCACTGTGCCCATGGGCACTTCGGTAGAGGAATGCCGGGCTATTGTTGAAGCCCAGAGAGCCTCAGGCAAAGTTTATATGATGATGGAGACGGTTGTTTACAGCCGCGAATATCTTTTCGTAAAAGAACTTTTTGAAAAAGGTGTGCTGGGCAGGCTTCAGTTCCTGCGCGGCAGTCATATGCAGGATATGGATGGGTGGCCAAGCTACTGGCCGGGCCTGCCCCCAATGTGGTATGCCACCCACTGTGTCAGCCCATGCCTGGCTATTGTTTCGGAACCTGGCAAGCCTGGTATGGCTGAAAGTGTGGTTTGTCATGGCTCAGGCCGCATCAGCGATGATCTTGTCAAACATTATGGCAGCCCGTTCGCAATTGAGTCGGCAACTTTCAAGATAAAAGGCTCTGACGTGGTTGCCGAAGTGACCCGAAGCCTCTTTGACACGGCCCGGCAATATCGTGAAAGTTTCGACGCTTATGGCTCAAAAGCGACCTTCGAGTGGCAACTGGCCGAGCATCAGAAGCCGCTGATTCATACCAAGAGCAGCACGGAAAAGCCAATCCCCGAGCCAGAAATCGCCAAAGAAACTGATGTGCCAGATTACGCACATTTGCTCCCTCAGGGAATTCAGAGATTCACAATGCCGGCTGCCATTCAGGACGCTGATCATCTCTCATTCCTTCAGGGCGGGGGGCACGGCGGTAGCCATCCGCACCTGGTTCATGCGTTCATGCAGGCTGTTCAGGGTGCCAAACCCGCATTCCCCGATGCTGAAACTTCGGCAAACTGGACAATGGTTGGCATCTGTGCCCATGAATCTGCCATGAAAGGCGGCGATCGGGTAACGATTCCAACATTCTGACTTTCGAAACACACACAAAACTTGCAAAGGTCAGGAACCAGTTTCCTGACCTTTACTTTTGTAAATGCCAATCCAAATTTTAACATCCAGGTGTTTTTATAGATTATTTTATTGATGTAACGAGTTGTAGCAGAATCTAGTTCCGTAAATGACACCAAAAATTCAAGTTGCAATCATTTTGACAAGAACCTGAGTCTTGAACCTGTACAGATCGATCAGCTACCTTCCTGAGGCTTATTTCGGGCCTCGGCCTGTTGCTGGGCGGCAAGGGCTGCAAGGGGGCGAAGAATCGATAAAATGGTGTTCAGATGAGCAAGCTTGGGGCCATAGCGGTCGGTAAAATCGCCCAGTGCGAAGTCACCTTCCATCAGGTCTTCTTTATGCTCGTGAACATGTTCAACAAGATGGGCCATGATCTGGCCATGAACACCTTCAAGGGCCTGAAGGACGCCTCGCGTGTCGAAAAGAACATCCTGATGACTCGCCTGCCATCGTTCCAGTTCCTGCGATTGACGAACCCTCTGGTCGCGTGCAACCTGAGTTGCTTCACGCTGGCAGTCAAGGGCCTGCCGATTCATTTCGATAAGCTGTCGCAGCATATCATTCGTGTTCGACTGCAGCTGCACCATCAGTTGCATCAGAGCGGTGGTATCGGCGGGGATGGGCACGGAAACCGGGGCGGGCTGCTGTGGCTGACCCGTCGGAGAAATGTCCATGCTGTATGTCCATGGAGCGGGCGAGCCTTTATCGTGGCCTGACACTGGGGGCACCTCCAGACAGAATCACCATCCACCAATTTTCAATCATTCTATTATTGAAGCCGAAGCCGCAAAAGTCCACTGGCCTGTTGCCAAACACGCAATACAGAGTGGTTATTGACATCTTATTACAGGCATTTTTTATTCATCATCGTCGTGCAATGGATCAAGATGATGAAAAACATCGCCAAGAGCATCAACAATATCACTTGCGATTAACGCTGTCACACCATTGGCATCGCGAGCAATATCACCAGCCAGGCCATGCACATAGGTGCCCAGCACGGCAGCATCGAATGGCTCGTAACCCTGTGCCAGAAGTGCGGCCAGAACGCCTGTCAACACGTCGCCTGCCCCACCTGTCGCCATGCCCGGGTTACCTGTCAAATTCAGATAACCCCGTTTTGAA
>JBJTRR010000927.1:0-1631 GCA_046076185.1 bacterium
AGTTGTCAATAGCCCCTGCACCATGCGATTCACGGCCGATTCAATGCGGCGATGCTCAAGCCGGATCGAAAATTTCCCGGTTTCAAGCTGATCCAGCAGCGTGCCGACATTATTTGGCAAGTCTCTGACAAGCTGAGAAAAATCGACGAGTAATCGCCGGGCATACATCAACTGCCCTTTGAAATTCAATTTTCGCATCAACGAATTTTGATAATACGGCAGCAGCAATTCAGCCAGATTAAATCGCGGATTTAATAACCGGCTTGTGCCTTCAAGCATGACCAGAACCTTGATAAGCATGGCATAAGGCGGTGAAAGCACGATGGAATGCTTACGAACGATGGATGTGACGTTTGTAAGCACGGCCGAAATATTTAAAAGCCGGATAGGCACATCAACATAATCGCTGATGAATTCAGCCAAATCCTGCCGCAGGGCTTCGCGGTCAAGATTTTCGGGTGTCGAACCGACGCGTCTGATGACATCTTCCAGTAGCCGGTTGTCCTGCTCAACCACAGCTTCAAGCATGGTTTCGACATTTGATCGGGAAGTATCATCAAGCACCCCCACCATGCCGGCATCTAACAGAATAATGCGGCCCTGGGCATCCACCAGAATATTACCGGGATGCGGGTCGGCATGATAAAAGCCGTCGCGGAAAATCATTTTCAGGAAGATATTGGCGCCGCGTTCGGCCAATGATTCATCGGAGACACCCATCGCCTTGATTTTTTCGATTTCTCGAACCGGGATGCCTTCGACAAGCTCCATCGTCAGCACTTTTTCGGTACAGAATTCGCTGATCGGCTGCGGAAAATGCACCTGATCGTCGTCTTTGAAGTGCTCGGTGAATCGCTCCTGATTCAGGGCCTCGCGCAGGAAGTTTAATTCTTTACGCAGGACTCGCCGCATTTCAATGGCGAGAGCCTTGGGTTTGACAAGTTTAATATTACGATCGTAAGCCTCTGCCAGTTCGGCTAGCTGGATCATGATCCGGAAATCGGTTTCAATTTTGGTTGATATTTCCGGATGCTGAACCTTCACCACCACCTTACGGCCGTCAAAGAGGGTGGCCCGGTGCACTTGACCAATCGAAGCCGATGCAAAGGCCACGTCGTCAAATTCAGCGAAAAGGTCTTCTGCATGACGCCCAAACTGATCAAGAATTGTGTGCCTTACGGTCTCGGGTGGGTCTGCCGGTACATCGGCCTGAAGTTTTTTGAGTTCTTCGGCAATTTCTGGGCCGACAAGGTCGGCACGGGTCGAGAGAATCTGACCAATTTTGATGGCAGTGGTGCCAAGCTCAGTAATTGCGAGATGAATGCGTTCGGCTGTGGAGAGGTCGTAGAGTTTGCGGCCGTCGGGGGCCTTGAAAATATGAGAGATGCGGTCTGGCACGCCAAGGTCGTATTGGCTGAGCCAGTCGGCGAGGCCATATTTGACAAGAATGCTGACAACATCGCGAAATCGGCCGGCATCACGCGCCAGTTGGGGTGGGATCGGCAATTTCATGAGTCTTCTTCCAGGCAGGCAGTCAGGCAAATTCAGTTCGTCGGTAATCATTTACCAGTTTAAATTTATCAACATCAGCCGGAAAACGCAAAATCAGGGAGGTGAACGGGCAATTCACC
>JBJTRR010000928.1:0-2526 GCA_046076185.1 bacterium
CCGTGCGGCATGGCAGCAGCCCTAAATTCGGAATTCCCGAGATTGTCGAAGATGTTCGCCGAAGTGTGCGATATGTTCGCCTGAACGCTTCAAAATTTGATATCGACCCGAACCGGATTGGTGTTTACGGGCTTTCCGCCGGCGGGCACTTGTCGCTGATGCTAGGCACAACATCAGACAAGGGCGACAAATCAGCCAAAGACCCGGTGCTGCAAACCAGCGACAGCGTGCAGGCGGTTTGTGCCTGGGTGGCACCGACCGATTTGCGGGTGATGGCCTGGAGCAACCCAGCCCATGCCGCTGTGTATAATCGCTTCCCAGCCTTGAATTTAACGGAAGTGGAAGCGTCGCAGATGTCGCCGCTGGTGGCCGCATCGAAAGACGATGCCCCGACCCTGCTGATTGCCGGCGATAAGGACGATCTTGTGCCGATCAAACATAGCCAGGACATTCAGAAAGCCTTTGAGGATAAGGGCGTCGAAAGCCGGCTTTTTGTGGTGGAAGGTGCTGGGCACGGCTTTGCCGGCAATGACTTGAAGAAATCGATCGACGAGATGGTGAAATTCTTCGAGGCGAAACTGGCGAAGGCGAAGTGATGCCCCACGGCATTCATGTCAAAATGCATTTAAAGCTTTTGAGCAAAGACTTTGTCTGATCAATCCGCTGGAATTGAGGCCTTCGGTTGTTCACAATCGAAGGCTTTAACACTCTTGGATTTAAATATTGCCGTTTCGAGTATTTCGCCTGTTGCGACTGTTTTGATTGTGTTGTAAAATATAATCAAGAAAGCGAGATGCAGGCTATGGCCACATTAATACCTGAAAATTTTGAGACAGTTTTCCCGACCGAACCAGACCAGAAGCTGGCGATGGAGTCAAGCAGATTACTGGCGTCAAGAAATTTGCAGGAAAAAGATTGTGTAACGATACAGATTGACGATGGGCTGGATCAGGGCAGTGTTGTTGTGCCGACTTCAGCCATGAGGCTGTTGGTACATCTGCTGGCGGAAATGTCGCGAGGTCATGCGGTTACGCTGATTCCAACTCATGCCGAACTGACGACACAGCAGGCAGCCGACTTGCTGAATGTCTCACGCCCGTATGTCGTTAAGCTGCTTGATGAGGGGAAGATACCCTCGCGACATGTTGGCAAATACAGGCGAGTCCGGTTCGAAGATGTCATGGATTTCAAGAAAAAAGACGATCTGGCCAGAGAAAAAGTTCTGGAAATGCTGACAGCCGAAGCCCAGGAACTGAATCTTGGTTATTAATGGATATTCCGGTTTCCGTTTTACTTGATGCCAATGTGCTCTATCCGGCTCCGCTGCGTGACTTGTTGATCCGATTGGCGCAGAACGGGCTGATCAGGCCCAAATGGTCGAATGCAATTCACGATGAATGGATGCGAAATCTTGTTAACAATAATCCTTCGTTGAATCCCGATCGGTTGATTCGTACAAAAAACCTGATGAACGACGCTGTTCGTGACTGTCTGGTCCAAGGATTTGAGCCGCTTATCAATTCGCTGACTTTGCCAGACCCGGACGACCGGCATGTGCTTGCCGCTGCAATTCATGCCAGGGTTCAATTTATCGTCACGTTCAATCTGAAGGATTTCCCTGCTCAAACTCTGGCAACATTTCATATGGAAGCAATTCACCCTGATGAATTGCTCATACAGCTATTTGATTCAGCTCCCGGCTTTGTTTGCTCTGCCATCAAACGACAGAGAGAAAGCCTTCGAAACCCGCCCCGTTCAGCCGTCGAGCTTGTTCAAACCCTGAATTCACAGGGCCTGCCGCAATTTGTTGACAGAATCAAAGCTGTTTTGGAATCACTTTGAACAGATTCAAGTTACTTTTTGTTGAAGCAATCATTCACATCAAACATACCGAAGAGAAAATCAGGCGTTTTTCACTGCCTCAATTAGCCAGCCGCCGGCCCTGAAATGGCGGTCGAGAAAGCCTGAGCCAATGGATTCAGCGGTTTCGCCATGAAGGCAATTGACGGATTTGATTTCGAGCCCGGCCCGGGTGATTTCTGAAGAGATCTCGGGCCAGGTGAAATTATGGATCACAACCCCCGGAATGCCGCGATAATTGGCCTGACGGTTGCCAAACTCTGCCCGGCCAAGCCAGCGGCGGGGCAAGTCGGCAAGCATCCACCGCCGCCCCTGGGCATGCCAGCGGTGCACCCACCAGTTGTGGGCATGTAACAGCAATCGTCCGCCCGGTTTGAGTGCAGCGGCCATGCCCGCAAGGCAAAGGCGGCGTGCCTTGGCATGGCGCATCATGCCAAGCGTGCTGAAGAGGCAAAGCCCGGCGTCAAGCGAATCAGGCGGCAGAAACCCAGGCCTTGTGAGATTACCGCGCACAGGCAGGATTGTCCCGGCTTGTGAATTGGCAGTGAATTTTGAAGCGGTTTTCGCGGCTTCAAGCAGCATGGGCTGGCTCAGGTCGATCGCAATGCAATGCCAGCCCAGGCTTTGCATGTGATTTGCCGCCCGCCCTGCCCCGCAGCCAAAGTC
>JBJTRR010000929.1:0-1678 GCA_046076185.1 bacterium
ACATTCATGCGACCTGACAGAAGTCAATTTACATCTTTCTGAAAAGTCTGCATCGAAAAAATCATGGTCTCTTGCAGGCGATGTCTCGCCGAACCTGCATGCCGGTAATCCGCATGCCGACAGCCACGGCAATGCGGGTGTCTGGGCTTTCGCCGTCGAGCCCGTCGCCAGCACTCAGGTCAATGAAATGGCGGTTATTCCCCGTGGCTCAAAACTTGACCATTGGCTTGCCGAAACCAACAGCGATCATCGCCGCAGAATCGCTTCGGAAATACAATCGATCTTGAATGGATCGCAGAAATCGGCGGCCAATTCGCCCGATGCCGAACTCCTGCGGCGAATGAACTCGCTTCAGGGGCCCATCTTTTCTGCGATTGATTTTTCCCGAATCGCCGCCGGCAACAAACCAAACCGGCTGGAATTGAAATCCAGCGAGAAAATCACAATCGCCATTCCCGCTGAAATCGCCGAAGGCCGCACGTTTGTCGCTGATGTCCGCCCCGGCCCTGATTTTCCATCGTCATCAGCCATTCAGCCACGCATCAGCCAGAACGGAAATATTTCAGCAACCTTTGCATTTGATCAACCGCTTGTCATTGGCAGCGATCAGGCCAAACCGCAGTGGATCAAAGCTTTTGACGACTTCCGTTCGCTTTTCCCCGGCGCACTTTGTTATCCACAGATTGTCCCGGTTGATGAAGTCGTAACACTGGCCCTGTTTCATCGTGAAGATGAAAATCTGGCCAGACTGATGCTCAATGAAAATGAAATTGCCTATTTAAATCGCCTCTGGGACGAACTCTGGTTTGTGAGCCAGGAACCACTGAAGGTGGAAGTCGGCTACAAACAGTTTATGGAATATGTTACGCAGGATGGCGATGTGCGTATTTTCGAGCCCCTGCGACAGCCCATTCGCGAGCGGGCCGCCAAATTTCATGTGGAACTGGGTGCGGCCGAACCTCTGCAATATCAATCCGTTTTGAAACGGATTGACAAAGCCTGGCGACGCCCGATCAGGGCTGAAGAACTGGCCTCACTTCGTCAGTTGTACGACAAACTTCGCACTCAGTCTGTGCCGCACGACCACGCCCTTCGTCTGGTTCTGGTCCGTGGCCTTGTCGCTCCCGCCTTTCTCTACCGCCTCGAACCCGGTGATGCGGCCTCGAAATCTCGTCCGCTTGACGACTGGGAACTCGCCTCACGGCTCAGCTATTTCCTCTGGTCAAGCCTGCCCGACGACCACCTACGCAGCCTTGCCGACACCGGCCGGCTTCATGAAACCAAGGTGCTTTCTGCTGAAGTCAGCCGCATGCTTGCCGACCCCAAATCGCGGGCCCTGGCCACCGAATTTGCAGCCCAGTGGCTGCACCTGAAAGACTTCAACACGCTCAACGAAAAAAGCGAAAAGATTTTTCCGGAATTCGCTGACCTTAAAAGCGATATGTATGAAGAAGTGGTGCAGTTCTTCACCGACTTTTTCCGTCAGAATCGGCCGGTTGCTGATATTCTGGCAAGCGACCGAACATTCCTGAATGAGAATCTCGCCCGATTTTATGAAGTCCCCGGGATTTCAGGCACTTCTTTCACTTCCGTCACAGGCATTCAGAATGCGGGCAGGGGCGGGCTTCTCGGCTTTGCAGCCCTGACAGCCCGGCAGGCCGGTGCCTCACGCACCAGC
>JBJTRR010000930.1:0-2327 GCA_046076185.1 bacterium
TTTCGACTGGATTTGGTGCCTGTCAACTTCAGTGTAATTGAGTTGTTCAGCGACTGATCAGCCAGGCCATTGTTTTTCATGAGGCTAAGCGATTCGTCAAGATTGATTTGTGCTGCATCAATCAGGCCATCGTTATTGAAATCAAGAATCGCCAGACCACGACCCAGCAGACTCGCCTGAAAAACACGTCCCGAGCGTGCGCCGGAGTCAATGAATGAACGGCCATTTGAGCCAAGAAAAAGCTGAGGAGGCATTTGATAAGGTATGACGGGACGCACATCGTTTACATGGCCATTGGCTGTGAAAAGATCGAGCTGGCCGTCGTTATTGAAATCGGCCAGAGCGGTACCAAAGCCAAGACGATAGCGTGTCGCCTCTTTCAGTCCAGTCGTGGCAGAACGTTCGCGGAATAAGCCCTGGCCAAGATTTTCAAAATAGCTGGTTGATTCACCATAAAAGTTCGTGACAACAATATCTGGTAACAGATCATTATTAAAATCGCCGCAGGCAACACCCATGCCAGCCTGAAATCCGCCATCGGAATTGGCCGCCACACCTGAAGCAAATGCCTCGTTGGTAAATTGAAAATTGCCGCGGTTGATAAAGAGAAAATTGGCTGTACCATCGTTCGCGACAAAGATATCCATGAGACCATCGCGGTTAAAGTCCGCCGTAACAACACCAAGGCCACGGCCATCGGTGTCGGCGGCCGTTACACCTGAAGAATCGCTGACATCAGTAAAGTGACCGCCATCGTTTCGGAAGAGATGGTCGGGTCGGGCGGTTAACAGGTGGGGCACGCAATACTGAATGGGGCCCCCAGCTTCAGTGCCACAAAGGCGCGGGTTCGCAGGATCCCAGACAACATAATGGCACACATAAAGGTCAAGGTCGCCATCGTTATCGAAGTCGGTGAAGGCAGCCGATGTCGGCCAGTCGCGGCGGCCGGAAAGACCCCACTTTTCCGTCTGATCAACAAATGTCGCCTTGCCCGTGTTTACAAAAAGCTGATAACCGCCGAAACGGGTTATAAGTATATCGTCATACGTGTCATTGTTGATATCGCCAACGGTTACGCCGTGACTGTATCCGATGGATTGGGCTGGAAGGCCGGCCTGAGTGGTAACATCAGCAAATCGGCCATCGCCGAGGTTACGAAAAAGGCGATCGCCTGGTCGGGATGACTCAGTTTTGGGCAGATGCGGGAACGGACCGCCCTGCAGCAAAAGAAGATCCATCAGGCCGTCGTGGTCGAAGTCGATCACGGCCAGGCCTCCGCTCATGGTTTCAGGCAACTGTCGTTGAGGAGTGCGGCCGCTATCGAACAAGAAATTAATTCCAGATGCAGTTGTGACATCTTCAAATTGAGGAATAGCCAGTTTAATTTCATTTTTGTTAGCATCAGTAATTGTCAGAGGCATTCCAGAATCTGAGGGCAGACCAATATCAGCGAGAATTTTGGAGATATTAAATTTTTTAGATGATTCTCTTGCGAGATCCTGATATTCATGCCCCGATTTCAATTCCGGGGTTAGCTTCCCGGATGGATTTTTAATCATGGTGCTGAAGGCAAAGGCCTCAAACCAGCGGCCCAGTTGCGCAGCCATGATCGCCATTTTTTCAGGATTGCGACGAAGGTCGCTACCGACGAGATTGGCGTAGTCGCGGCGGGTCTGGTCAAGTGCCTTGCGATCATTACGCAACTTGAAGGCAAGATCGGGAGATCCCGAAAAGATAAGCTGCTCACTAAGTGTTTCAATGGTTTCAATACTGGCCGGATGGAATTTAAGACTGCGGACAAGAAGGTCGCGAAAGCCAGGCGAATGGAATTGGGGACCTTGAACCCTGGAAATTAAAGAGACCGCAGTGGGAAGATCGACTGAAAGATTTTTGTGTTTTTCGTCTGTCAGAGAGATCCTGGCTGATTTTTGAAGGTCAAGTTCAAGCTCGGTGCGCGTGATTGCATTTTGGAGTTCGCTGAATCCGGCAGCCGTTATGGTTTTGAAAAGCTGGTCAGCCTGACCGGTTTCGCCATTGCGAAGCATCAGATTAACCATAGCGAGCTTCAGGCCTATATCCTCAGCCTGTTTCTGGGCCAGACCCTGCAGGCGTTTGCGAACATGGTCGATCGGATAGACTTCAAAATCAAGAGAAAGGTGGGCACGAAGATTGGCAAGGGTTGCACCGTCAAGCGGGCCAAGTTCGTTAAAATTTGAATACCAGTTGGTTTCAATCAATTCCGAGGCTTCAACCAGGCGGCCTTCAAGCCATAGTAGCTGGACAAGTGCGTGCCTGATATCGATGGCTTCACGGGATTCGCCACTCAT
>JBJTRR010000931.1:0-2876 GCA_046076185.1 bacterium
GACACCGCTATATCGGTTGTCGGCCTGAAAACCAGCGAATATTGATTTTCTTGATCCATGATAATTGATCGCTACGAATAAATTGAAAAGATCAGCCCGGCAGATATATCACTCATTGCTTCAGCCGCTCGGCTCGCATTCGTAGCAACGTCAGCAAATCAGCAAGGTCAACCAGCCCCTCTGCCTCGGCTCTTTCTTCAGCCGATAATGCAACTCCCGAATCCTGCCGGTCAAGCAGTCTTTGAAGCCTCAAACCAACGGCTTCAGGCAATCGCAACCGGTCCAGATCGGCCGGAAGTTCTACATCAATCATAACTGTCATTTGCAGCACCTCTTTCAATCATAAAATTTTACTACAGCCATGCCACTTAATCAAATCGACTTGAATTTCATGAAAAATAAATCGCAATACTTGAATAAGCCCCAAATCTTGACTACCTGATTTCAAGCGGCTTTGTTTAACAATATCAAACTTTCCCCCCACCCCATTTTTTTGTCGCAAGAAGTCTGCCGCAAAGCAGGACGATGTGGTAAGATGTGGCAGAAAAATGCCCTGGGCAGGGCTGGTGGCCCGTGCCGGGGATGGATGCATGCCGTGTCGGCCGACTGGTTGAAAGCGATCGCAAATGCTTGATCTGAAGTATGTTCTGGCAAATGTCGAGTTAGTCAGGCAGAATTGTCGGGATCGCCATGTGCCGCCCGACGTGCTTGAGGAAGTGGACCACGTGGTGCGGCTTGACGGCGAATTTCGTGCCGTCCTGCGCGACGTTGAAGATCTCCGCCGCCGCCAGAACGAAGTGGCCCAGGCCACTGGCAAAGAAAAAGACGCCGCCAAACGCTCGGAACTCGTTGCCGAAGGCAAAAGCCTGAAAGCCACCGCATCAGAAAAAGAAGAGACCCTGCGGGCCCTTGAAGAAGAGCTCAAAGACCGCCTGGGCCGCATTCCGAACATGACCCACCCCGACGCCCCTGTGGGCTCGGGCGACGACGCCAACACCGAACTGCGTAAAGTCGGCACCATCCGCCAGTTCGAATTCAAGCCGAAGGACCATACGGAACTCGGCCGGTCGCTTGACATGATCGACTTCGAAACCGGCGGCAAAGTCAGCGGCAGCGGCTTTTATTTTCTGAAAAACGATGCCGTTCTGCTTGACCTTGCCCTTCAGCAGTTCGCCATGCGAAAGCTGGCCGGGGCCGGCTTCACGCCCGTAATCACGCCCGACCTGGCCCGCATCGCCATTCTTGAAGGCATCGGCTTCAACCCCCGTGGCAATGAAACGCAGGTCTATTCTGTTGAAAACACCGACCTTTGCCTGGTGGGCACGGCTGAAATCACGCTGGGCGGCATGCTGGCCGACACCGTGCTTGACGAGAAAAACCTGCCCATGCGTTATGTCGGGCTTTCGCACTGCTTCCGCACTGAAGCCGGTGCTGCCGGCCGGGCCAGCAAGGGGCTTTATCGCGTTCACCAGTTCACCAAGGTTGAGATGTTCGCCTTCGCCTCGCCCGAACAATCCGGCGGCCTTCACCTGGAATTCCTGCGCCTGGAAGAAGAGATTTTCCAGGAGCTGGGCATTCCCTACCGCGTGATTGACACCTGCACCGCCGACCTGGGCGGCCCGGCCTATCGCAAATTCGACCTTGAAGCCTGGATGCCCGGCTTCTTTGACGGCGGCGGCTATGGCGAAGTCACCAGCACGTCAGACTGTTCCGACTACCAGGCCCGCCGCCTGAACATTCGCTACAAATCTGAAGGCCAGAAGGGCACCAAATTTGTGCACACCCTGAATGGCACAGCCGTGGCCCTTTCTCGTGCCATTATTGCCATCATGGAAAACTATCAGCGGGCCGACGGCCTGATCGACGTTCCGCCCGTGCTTGTGCCTTTCATCGGTAAGACGGTGCTGGGTGCGAAACCGGCATAAATCAGGCAGAATCGTGGCACTTTGGCCGCAATCAAGCCCATGAACACGCTCTACAGAATTGGCATGAACCAGCCCGGCGGGAGAGTCATTGGTGCGGAATCCGCTGTTGATTCCAGACTTGCAAGAAATCATCAGGGACGGCCAGGCCGACTCCCTCGCTGAATTTTTTGCCGACTACCAGCCGGCCCGTATCGCCGAAATGATGGGGGACTTCGCCCCGGCCGAGCAAATGGCCATTCTTGAGCAGATTGAGCCCAAGGAACGCGGCGAAGTCTTCAGCTATCTCGACCTTGAAACCCAGGTGCACCTGGCTGAAACCCTGCCCGACGAGATGATCGCCTCCGTCCTGCAGGTCATGCCGCACGACGACCGCGCCCGCTTGGCCTTTCAGCTTGAAGAAGAGAAGGTTGATTCGCTCCTTCGTGAAATGGCCCAGGCCGAACGCGACGACATCCGCCGCCTTCTCTCTTACGAGCCCGGCAGCGCCGGCGCCGTGATGACAACCGACTACGCCGCCCTGCCCCCGCAGATCAGCGTGCGAGAGGCCATCGCCCGCCTTCGGCAGGAAGCCCCGCACAAAGAGACCATCGATTACGCCTATATCATTGATGCCCACCGCAAGCCCCTCGGCTTCGTCTCGCTCAAGCAGCTCATCCTGGCACGCCCCGCCGCCCGCCTGGAAGAGATCATGAATCGCGACGTCATCTTTGGCCGTGTCGAAGAAGACCAGAGCGACGTGGCCCAGAAAATCGAAAAATACGACCTCTACGCCCTTCCCATTGTTGACGACCGCGACCACATGGTCGGCATCGTCACCCACGACGATGCCATGGACATCCTTCGCCAGGAACAGGGCGAATCCATCCTCGCCTTCGGTGGCGTGAGCGCACCCACCGCCGAACAGGCTGACTACGACTATTGGCGAACCGGCATCGGCTCCTCTGTCCGCCG
>JBJTRR010000932.1:0-10729 GCA_046076185.1 bacterium
CCCCCCCCGCCCAGAATCAGAAGCAGGATTATGCCTAGATATCCAAACTGGCCGACAAACTCTTCCGTCACGCCCAGGCCTCTCCCCGAACCCCCCCGCATGTGAGATTCAACTTATCTATTATGCCAGCCAATCCTGACATGCACAGGCCAGTTCGTCCAGCCATTTCACCAACAATTCTCTAAAGCCAGCCGGCGCAACTGATTTCAAGCGTGTTTCCGGCGCCCGGGCCGGCAGCCTTCATGACCCGGCGGAAGGCCATTTTTTTGGCCCTGAAAAAATCTTGAAAATCCTTTTGGTTAAACGGTTAAAACCGTGTTTTTTCGTTGAAAAAAATGGCCAGTTCTGCGAAAATTTGTCGAACACATAGGATTCAGGATGATGACGCCTCCGGGGGGCTATTTTTTCCGGGCATTGTCATGATCCAGCGCAAGGATAACCCAGACCGTGAGCGACGACGCCAACGACAACCTTCAGGATAACGCCCCGGAACCCACCGAAAAGCCGGCCCCCAAGCCCAAAGCCAAGGACGATCGCAACCGGCTGCCGGCTCTTGCGGATATCATTCCCGCAACACCCCTGAACATTGAAGAAGAGCTTAAGGAAAGCTACCTGACCTACGCCATGTCGGTCATCGTGAGCCGGGCCCTGCCCGACGTGCGCGACGGCCTTAAGCCGAGCCAGCGGCGCATCCTCACGGCCATGCTCGACCTTGGCCTCTCGCCCGGCTCGTCCACCAGCAAGTGCGCCGGTATCGTCGGCGAGACGATGAAGCGCTATCACCCGCACGGCGATAATTCCATTTATCCCACCCTGGCCCGCATGGCGCAGTGGTGGAACATGCGGCACACGCTCATCACCGGCCAAGGCAACTTCGGCTCGATTCACGGCCTGCCCCCGGCCGCCATGCGATACACCGAAGCCAAGCTCTCGCCCGTTGCCGCCGAAATGCTTGAGGATCTCAAGCTTGACACCGTCGATTATCAGCCCAACTACGACGAAAAATACGAAGAACCGCGCGTTCTCCCTTCCAAATTTCCCAACCTTCTCGTCAACGGTTCCGGCGGTATCGCCGTCGGCATGGCCACGAATATTCCGCCGCATAACCTCGGCGAAGTCTGCGATGCCCTGGTCGGCCTGATTGATAACCCTGATATCACCCTTGACGAAATCATGGAGCACATCCCCGCCCCTGATTTCCCCACCGGCGGCATTCTGTGCGGCAAATACCTGATCAAACAGGCCTATATGACCGGCCGCGGCAAGGTCGTCATTCGCTCTCGCTATGAAATTGAAGAGCATAAGGACGGCCGCAGCCAGATCATTTTCACTGAAATTCCGTTCCAGCAGACCAAAGAACCCCTGCTGAAAAAACTGGCTGAACTTGTTAACGACGGCAAGATCACCGGCGTTTCCGACATCATTGACGAATCTGACCGCAAGCAGCCGGTGCGCATTGTCGTCAAAGTCAAAAAAGGCGAGAACGCCCAGGTTATCCTGAACCAGCTCTATCAGTTCTCGCCCCTGCAGGACAGCTTCTCGATCATCAACCTGGCCCTGGTTGATGGCCGCCCCCGCCTGCTGCCGCTTAAAGAGATGCTGCGGCTCTTCATTGAGCATCGCCAGGTCGTCATCCGCCGCCGCACCAGCTATCAGCTTCGCCAGGCCCGCCAGCGTGCCCACGTGGTGGAAGGCCTGCTGATCGCCCTGTCTTACATTGACGAGATCATCCAGATCATCCGCTCAAGCCCCGACCCCGACGTCGCCCGCCAGCGGCTTATGCAGGTTGAAGTCTCGGCCGATATTCTTCGCCGCGCCCTGAACGACCCTGAAGCCCGCCCCACCGGCCCGCTGACCCGGCAACAGGCCGACGCCATTCTGGTGATGCAGCTTCAGCGGCTGACGGGCCTGGAAGCCGACAAACTGGCTAACGAATACCGCAAGCTGCGCGACGACATCCGTCGATTCGAATTCATTCTGGCCAATGAATCTGAAATTCTCTCGATGATCCGCGCCGACCTGCTTGAACTTAAGGATAAATACGCCAACGAACGCCGCAGCACACTTTCTGACGAAGAAATTGGCGACTACGACAAAGAATCGCTCATCCGCGAAGAATATCAGGTTGTGACCATCACCAACGGCGGCTACATCAAGCGGGCCAGCCCCGACCTTTACCGCGCCCAAGGCCGCGGCGGCCGCGGCATCTCGGCCACCTCAACCAAAGACGACGACTTTCTGGCCCACATGTTCGTGGCCCTCACGCATGATTACATGCTGTTTTTCACCACCGCCGGAAAGGTCTATTGGCTCAAGGTTTACGACATTCCTGAAGGCTCGCGCACAAGTGGCGGCCGCGCCCTGGTGAACCTGCTTCAGCTCAGCCCTGAAGAGCGTGTGACCGGCATGGTGCCCGTTCGCCATTTCCGTGCGGAAGAGAGCCTGATCATGGTCACCCGCCGTGGCACGGTGAAGAAGACCCCCCTTACGGCCTTCAAGCGGCCTTTGGGCAGGGGCATCATTGCCCTGGGCCTTGATGAAGGCGACGAGCTGATTGGTGTGGAACGTGTGACCATTGGCCAGCAGGTGATTCTTGCCACCAAAGAAGGCATGTCTATCCGCTTCGACGAATCTGACGTTCGTTCGATGGGCCGGGGCGCCTATGGCGTTCGCGGTATCCGGCTTGACGAAGGCGACGCCGTGATTGGCATGGTGGTGGCCGACGGCCCGGAAGACAGCCGCCAGCTTCTTACCATTTGCTCGCTGGGGCAAGGCAAGCGCACCCCTCTTACGGAATATCGCAGCCAGTCGCGTGGCGGCAAGGGTGTGATCGACATTAAAACCGGCGACCGCAATGGCTCGGTTGTGGCCGTGGCCCGCGTTGTTGAATCTGACGAAATCATGGTGACCACCACCGGCGGCATCATGATTCGTACACGTGTCGGCGAAATTCGCGAAACCTCGCGCAATACCCTCGGCGTGCGGATTATCAGGCTTGACGATGGCGACAGCGTCGGCTCGCTCGCCCTTGTGCCTGAAGAAGCTATCGAAGCCGCCCAGGCCAAGGCTCTTGAAGAAGACGCCAACCGCGTCGATCTGCCGGAGACCGATGCCGAAGCTGAAGTCGATGCCGACATTGACCCGGCCCTTGCTGCCGACAACGAGCCGGCCGCCGAAGAGGAAAGCCCCGGCGAATAACACGCCAGGGCCAGACATCTTCACCCGGTCAATTCCGCCAAATGCCGGAAAGCCGGGAGTTTCGCCATAAACTCCCGGTCGCCTGCTTTATTTCAAATCGAGTGTCCACTTGCTGGCCAGGCAAATCAGTTCGTTATTCGACTTAACCTGCAGCTTCTTTTTCATACGCTGCCGATATGTCTCGACGGTGTGCTTGCTCAGCCTGATGCGCTTGGCAATGTCATCAATGCTCAGGCCTTCACCAAAATGCTGAAACACCTGCAGTTCGCGGTCCGACAGCAGTTCCAGCCCAAACCCGCTTTTACTGCCCCTGGCCTGAGACGGTGCCTGTGCAATGGCATTCTGTATCCGGTAATTCACATAGGTTTCACCGTTGGCAACCGTGCGAATCGCCTCAACAATCTCGGCTGTTTCGCTCTGCTTGTTCACATAACCCTTTGCGCCGTTTTGAATTGTGCGCACACCATAGGGAATCTCGGGATGCATGCTGCAGACCAGCACATTCAGCGCCGGCATGTGAAACAGCATGCGCTTGAGCAGGTCGAGGCCGTCTGACTCCTTCAGCGAAAGATCGAGCACCACCACGCTGGGCGTGTGTTTTTTCAGCAGCCGCATGGCGGATCGCGCATCGCCGGCATCGCAGCACATCTGCATGTCAGGCTGGCGGTTGATGCAGGCGGCCAGCCCCTCGCGCATGGCCGGGTGGTCGTCCACCACCATCACCTGGATTTGATTGTTATTCACAGATGATTCAGGCATTTTCGTCATGCTCCTTCACCCGACAAACCACTGCAAGCCCCTTGCCCGACTCAATCGCCAGCCGCCCATGAATCAGGCCGGCCCGATATTCCATGATATTCAGCCCCATTCCCTGCCTTGGCTGGCCAGCCATGCCGCGGCCATTATCCGACACCCTCAGCTCAATCTCGCCCGCCGGTTCATCAACCCGCATCTCAATCTGAATCACACTCGCCCGCGAATGCCGAAGGGCATTTGACGTTGCCTCCTGCGCAATGCGGAAGAGCTGCGTGGCCGTGGCCGAGCTCAAATGCACCGGCCTGTCAGGGCACACCCACAGGCACTTCAGCCCATATAATACCGAAATATTCTCGGCCATGCTTGCCAGTGCTTCATAAAGCCCCCTGGCATCAAGGTCTGAAACGAGCAGCCCGTGCGAGATACTTCGTATCAAGGCTTGGGTCCGCTTCATCCGCTGCCTGATCGCCTGCGCCAGCCGCTTTGGCTCGTCGCAGCCCGGCAATTGGGCCAGGTCTGACTCAATCGCTTCCATCAACAGATTCACACCTGTCAATTCCTGCCCAATGTCGTCATGAATTTCCCGCCCCAGCTTGCGCTGCTGTTCTTCGGCAATGCTCACCACCTGCCTTTGCAGATCGCGCAGGCCTGAGACATCTCGAACCACCAGTGTCCACAAGTCCATCTCGCCCACGCGGCCCGACGACACTTCCACCGGTATCAGCCGGCCATCCGACGACCGCGCCTGACAACTGCTGCCGGGACTGGCCAGCCGTTCCAGGAAACCGCCGAACGACAATTCCCCGCCCCGGCCCACCTGCAGCAGGTTCTGAATCGCCTGCCGGGGCATCTCGTGCCCGCTGCGGCCAAAAATCGCAATGGCTGAATCGTTAAAACTGATGATTGTGCCTTGCGCGTCAACAGTAAGTATCGCATCAGGCGCACTATTTAATATGGATCGCAGCAGATTTTCGCTTTTTTCCAACTGCTGCTGCGCCTGAACCTGATCAGTCACATCAAGCGCAACCCCAATCACGCCAATAATTTCTGAATTGTCCTCATGATAAAATGGCGACAACACGTTATAAAAAAATCGCCCGAATAATGGCGCTATTTCAAAAACCGGCTCGCCGGCCAAAGCCCTCAGGTGCGAATCCATACCCTGTTTTGCAACTTCAGGATCCCAGCCCTGCATATGTTCGGCCAGAGTCAGGCCGACCAACTGGTCGTTCTCAAACCCAAGTGGTTTTAAGCCGGCACCATACGACGACGTGATTTTCAATTCCGAATCAACCGACCATGTCATCAGCGGCAACTGGTCCAGCATCTGCCGAAGCTGCTGCTTGCGCGACCTTAGCTCGGCTTCGACCTTTTTTTGCGGCGTGATGTCCTGAATTGTCGCCATGGTGCCCAGAAACTGGCCCGACGTCGATCTCAGCGACCTGGTGGAAAGCGTTGTCCAGACATCACTTCCATCACGATGCCGAAACCGGAATTCATGAATCTCGCTGATGCCGCTGCGCCGCCGGTCCATATACTTGCCAGCCTGTTCAACCGCCTTCTCGTCCATAAAATCAAACAGGCTTCGGCCCTGCATTTCGGCTTCCGACCAGCCGAGAATCGAAGCCATCGACCGATTCACGTAAGTCGTTATGCCATCAGCATCAAGAAACCAGACACCTTCGCGCATTGTGGCGACGATCAGGCCCAGAAATGCCTCGCGATCACCAAAATCGCCAGCATTCGCCTGGTCACCTAACTCAATATCAGCAATGTTGTTATCGTTTAAATTCACTGCCATTTTCGGGGCTTCGGCATTTCAGGTCGCCATCCATTCATCAAGAGGAATTTTCTCTGGTTCGCCGACATTCGATTTTCTTTCACAATTCTTCTCTATTTTATAGTGTGCAGTTCCGAAAAAAAGTGCGAATCCATTTTCGGTTTTGGTTATTGGCAAAAAACGGGTAAACAAATTGTAAATATTCTTAAGAAATGCTTTTATGATGCAAAACGACAGCCCAGGGCCTTTTTATTCACCCTCTGCGGGGAAAAAGGCGTCAGGCACGCTTGCTGCGTTTTGCCGAGCCAGACCGATTTTTCAGGTTCCTTCGGAAGCTCGTTGTACTTCTGAACGAACGAGAATGTGACGGCCCGGGGAAGTTGCTGGCGCAGAACTCGAAATTTTCGGGCAGGTTCGTTATGATTGGCTGATACGGTTCCGTGTGAATCCCAAAAACAGCCATTGCAAGGCGTTCTGCCTGAACGGCCCGGGGGCAATGGTTTATTCTCACCGCTTGCCGATCAGGTCTAAAAAAAGAGATGAAACTTGCAGCCTCGTCATTAAGCCGAAGTCCTTTGGGTGTATGCAGTTGGTCGCTACAGGTCGGGAGTGTGCCCGAACTGGTTCGGCTGCTTGACACGCTTGACACGAATTTCACGCAGATTGCCTGTGGCGACCCGCACCATGCCTCGTGGGCTGAGGGTGACACGATGCCGATGGCGGCCCTGACCAGTAGCCTGAAGCTGACGGGCGCGATGATTGGCTTTCCGGGTGAGGACTACACCACGCCTGACACGATTAAGCAATCGGGCGGGTTTGGCGACCCTGCCACCCGAGAGGCCCGCATTGAAACGCTGAAATGGGCGCTGGAGCGAACCAAGGCTTTGGGCCTGGCCGACCTGATGCTGCATGCCGGGTTTATTCCCGAGCCTGGCGACCCGAGCCGCACGGCTATGCTTGACACCCTGGCCCATGCCGCCGCACTGGCAGCCGAGCGAAATGTGACGCTGGCCTTTGAAACCGGCCAGGAGACGGCCGACCTGCTGCGTCTGACACTTGACGAGCTGGAGTGCCCGAACCTGAAAGTGAATTTTGACCCGGCCAACATGCTGCTTTACAACATGGGCGACCCGATTCGGGCGGTGCACATTCTGGGCAAGGATATTCGGTCGGTACACCTGAAGGATGCCAAACGGCCAACCGTGCCGGGCCATTGGGGCGAGGAAGTGCCCTTGGACGAAGGCGAAGTGAATATCGCTGCATTTTTGCAGGCGCTGGCCGATGTGGAATTTGACGGCCCGCTGAGCGTTGAGCGCGAAGTGGGCGACCAGCAGGGGCGTGTGCGCGACGTGGCCCATGGCCTGACGGTTGTCAATCGCCTGCTTGACCGCGTTTAATCAGGCCTGAGATAACTGACAAATACCATTTGCCGGTGGCTTTGGCCATCGGCATTTTTTTTACTGTTTATCGCGAAAAGCCTTGTGGCAGGCTGTGCAGCGGGCCGTGATGGTGGCGATGGCTGATAGAGCGGCTTTTTTGGCCGATGCGTCGTCTGCACCAATTTTGGCTGATTTCAGATGGTTGATCCAATGGCTCAGGTCGTTTTCAATCTGCGTGAATTGCCGGCGAAATTCGGCGGGTTTCTCAAGACACACCGGCAGCCGGGCCGATTCGCGCAGAAGCTCGCGGAGCTGAATTGACTCGTGCAGAGGGTCGATTTTCGGCATGCCGGCTGCGGCCTGGGCTGGCTTTGACCAGGCTTTGAGCAGGTCGAACTGGTGGTCGATGGCGACCATCATTTCCACCATGTCGGCCACTTCCACCTGCTCAGGCAAGGGCGAACGGGCTGCGGCGGCCAGGCTTTGTGCCGAAGGTGGCCTGAAATCACGCACCGATTGATATAGCCCGGCATAATCCGGCGAAGTGCCGGCCTGTTTCATGAAGGCAACGGCATCGTTTTCTGACCAGTTCAGGCCGAAGCGGGCCATGATCGCCGCCCCGGCTGGCCCGCGATGCTTGCCGTGGTGGCAGTGAATGTAGATGGGCCTGGGCAGTTCGGCCATGCTTCGCACAAGCTGAAGCTGCTCTTTTTCGCCAATGCCGTCGTAGCCATAGGGAATGTGAACATAGCGCATGCCGTGCTTTCGGGCCAGATCAAGAGCGGGCGCCGCGCCATCAACGCTGATGATCGTTTTGATTTTCAGATCGGCCAGCGACTGGAAGCCAGTGGGCCCTTCCGGCTGGCCACCGGAATAGAGCCCCGGGCCAAATTGCCAGACATTTTCGATTTTGACTTCGGGCAAATGTCGGGGTGACTGTCTGGCCGGCTCTTCAGGTTCATTGGCCGACAGGCTGATGGCAGCGGAATGGGGCATGCAAACGGCTAAACATAATAGTATATAAGTAAATAAACGCATGTTGGTGTATCCTGATCAGGCAAGTAGTTCATGAACGACAGAGCCGGTGGTCAGGGCCATGGGTCGATCAAGCGAGT
The DNA here is from genome assembly GCA_046076185.1 of bacterium. Lineage (GTDB taxonomy): Bacteria > Planctomycetota > Planctomycetia > Isosphaerales > Isosphaeraceae > QWQI01. The sequence continues at coordinate 8,229 of JBJTRR010000932.1, forward strand.
CGCGCAGCTCTGTGGCGGGGTGAATACCGAGAAGGTGATAGATGGTGGCGGCGAGGTCGGGCGAAGTCACGGCATCGCGGGCGGGATAGGCGGCATATTTGTCGGACGCGCCATGAACATACCCTTGCCGGACACCGGCCCCGGCCAGCACGCTGGCGAAGCAGTGGGGCCAGTGGTCGCGGCCATCGCGGCCGGCCCCTGCGCCACCGACAACCGACTGACCCACGCGCGGGGTTCGGCCAAATTCACCGCTCCACACGATGAGCGTGTCGCTCAGCATTCCACGGCTTTCCAGGTCGTTCAGAAGAGTGTCAAAGGCCTGATCTGCCGGCGGCATGAGGCGGGTTTTGAGGTCGATGAAATTACGGTTGTGGGTGTCCCAGTAAACCGAGACATTGGTGATGCCGTCGTTCGGCCAGAAGACGGTGACGATGGGCACGCCGGCTTCAACCAGGCGCCGGGCCTGAAGAACACTCTGGCCGTGCGGGTTCATGCCATATTTTTCGCGCAGGCGGGGGTCTTCACGGGTGAGGTCGAAGGCCTCAATTGACTTGCGATCGACCAGCATTTCGTGGGCGCGGCTATAGTGCGACGACATGGCTGAGGGAAGGCCCTGGCCGACCCAGGGGCGGTTTTCATGCAGGAATCGGGCGTTTTCCATCGTACCGGCCAGTGCCCGGCGGCCGCCAAGGCGTTCGAGGGTAAGGCCATCGGGCAGGGAAAGTGTGGCCGGGCGATATTCGGCAAGGGCCGGATTATCGTCGATTGTCATGGGGTCATAGTTCGGGCCCATCCAGCCGCCGCCCTGGCCATGGCTTGATTCTACAAATCGTGGAGCGGCATCGGGCAGCTCGGGCCGCATCTGCACATAGGCAGGCAGGGCCGAACGGCGGGTGTTGGGGGCCAGCCGCGAGAGCACGGCACCATAGTGTGGCCAGTCTTCGCGAATGTCGCCGCCGCCGACCCGGGGAATGGGGCGGCCGGTGAGGATTTCATGCGTGGCGGTGGTGTGGTTGACGTCGCGGTGTGTCATTGAGCGGATGACACTGAGGCGATGGGCCTGCCGGGCCAGGCGGGGGAAATGCTCGCAGATTTCAAGGCCGGGAAGGCTGGTGGCGATGGGGCGAAATTCGCCGCGAAATTCGGCAGGCGCGGTGGGCTTCATGTCCCAGGTGTCCTGCTGCGCCGGGCCGCCCCACATGAAGAGAAAGATGCAGCGGCGGGCAACGCCGAACGATTTGTCGGGCGATTGTGGCCTGGTTTCGGCCGCCGCTTTTTGCAAAAGGAATTGATCAAGGCCCGAGGCGGCGACACCGCCCAGCCAGCCCAGGCCGCCCAGGCGCAGCACTTCACGGCGATGCCGCGAGTGGGCATGCTTCAGCGAGGCTTGACGGATGAAATGGTCGGGCTGCATCTGGATTCTGCCGACAGATCAGGAATAGGGCGACTGTTTAAAATTATTATAGCCGATGTGCGATGACTGGCGCGGAGAAAATTCATGCGGTTTGATGCCTGTCAGGGCATCGGCAATGCGGGCCGCTGCCTGGCCGTCGCCATAGGGGTTAAAGTGCAGAGTGCCGGCCTGGTTTCGGCCCAGGCCCCTGCCCAGCTCGGCCACGGTTTCGCGGATGATGTCGTCGGCACGCGGGCCCACCAGCCGAGATAGGCCGGCAGCAACGGCCTCAGGGCGTTCAGTGGTGGTGCGCAGAACCAGAACCGGCACGCCCAGGCTGGGTGCCTCTTCCTGAATGCCGCCGGAGTCAGTCAGAACGAGCCGGGCGTGCTTCATCAGCTGCACCAGCCAGGGGTAATCCAGCGGTTCAAGCAGGAAGATATTTTCTGTTTTACCGAGAATTTCACGCACCGGGCCTTGCACCTGCGGGTTCAGGTGAACGGGGAAGACCCACTGAATCTGGCTGGTTTGATATTTATCTGACAGATGACGAACGGCCTGGCAGATTTCGCGCAGGGGTTCGCCAAAGCTTTCACGCCGGTGGGCGGTGATAAGCACAATGGGCCGTACAGGGCTAAGCCCTGCCAGCGGGCCAGTGGCCCAGCTGGGGTTGTGGCGACAGGCTTGAAGCAGGGCATCGACAACCGTGTTACCTGAGAGGATGACAGATTCAGGCGGAATGCCTTCGGCCAGAAGCTGGTTGCGGGCGGCGGGTGTCGGGGCGAAGTGCAGGCGGGCCGTCAGGTCGGCTACGCGGCGATGAAATTCTTCAGGGAAAGGAGCGGTGTAATCGCCGGTGCGAAGGCCGGCTTCGACATGGGCGAACGGCACGCTGCGATAGAAGGCGGCGATGGCGGCCGCCATGACAGATGTGGTGTCGCCCTGGGCAATGACCCAGTCGGGCGTGGTGCGAAGGATTACTTCGTCAAGGCTTTCCAGCAGCCTGGCGGTGAGCCCGGCCAGGGTTTGGCCGGGACGCATCAGGTCGAGGTCAATATCGGGCACGATGCCGAAGAATTGCAGGATGGGGGCGAGCATTTCACGGTGC